>NZ_CDWWXB010000097.1:5216-12612 GCF_977971855.1 Frankia sp. CoWAU3
TCCGAGTCGTAGTGCGGGGTGTTGCTGAAGGGCAGCAAGCCGAGGCCGTTCGTCACCGGGCGGAGAGCCGGGCCGAAGGAGTCGGTGGTGCCGCCCACATGCCAGCACAGTGAACCGGCGGAGACTCCACCGAGCACGACCCCCGTCTCCCACGCCTCGCGGAAGATCTCACCGAGCCCGTGCACGGCCCAGACCGCGAGCAGGTTGGCGACGCTGCCCCCACCGACCCAGACGACGTCCTGCGCCAGCAGATGGGCGCGGATGTCGGCGATGTTCGGTATCGGGAACAGCGTGAGGTGGGAGAGCAGCACGTCGGGCCGGTCGCGGTTGAACGCCGCATACCCGCGGGCGTAGGCGGCCTGGTCGTCGCCCAGGGCGGTCTGCAGCAGGCAGACCCGGGGCCGTGCGCCCGCTGCGGACAGACTGATGGCGTGATGGAGGATGGGACCGACCTTGGCTCCGTAGCGGCCGTCCGGAAGGAAGCCACCGCTGGTAGCGAGGATCTGCACGGGTTCGTCGCTCTCTGAAGGCTGTCGCATGTGACGGTCGTCGATCGCATACCCCGCGGTGGATCGTAAAAAGTTATCCACAACCGGACGAAGAGGTAGGCAGACCGGACCGGTTTGAGCCTAGCGTCGCTTCTTGTGACCTTCACCGACGATTCCGCGGACAGGCCGGCCCGGCGCGTCGGCGGCGTACCCGAGGTCCCGGGGGTGAGCATGCGTTCCCGCCTGCGGGACGCCGGCTCTGGAGAGCTCTGGTCGGGTCAGTTCGACCAGTCCGGAATCGAGTGCGTGGTGCGGCGGGTGCGGTTGGCGCCGGACCCGGTGCTGCGTTCCGCGGCGGTCATCGCGGCCCGGGCCCTCGTGGACTTGGAGCATCCCCATCTGGTGCCGGTCGTGGCGGTGTTGCCGACCGCGGAGGGCCTGGCGTTGATCACCGAGCCGGTCGTCGGCGGTGTCAGCCTCGCGCGGCTGCTCGCCGCCCGCGGGGACCTGGACCCCGGTGAGGTCGTCACGATCGGTCTGCCGATCGCGCAGGCCCTGGCCGCCGCGCACGCCGTCGGCGTCGTGCATGGCCGGCTCGAGCGTGCGGACATCCTGTTGGAGCCGAACGGGCGTCCGGTTCTGATCGGGCTCGGGGTCGCGGCGCTGGCCGACGCCGCCAGACCGGATCCGATTCCACCCGAGGCCGCGTCCGCGGACGTCCATGACCTGGCCACTCTGCTGCTCGGGGCGATGCGTGAGGCCACCGGGCCAGACGCGGCCGCGGTGGCGGTGGCGGTGGCGGTGGCGACCGCCATGATCGACGACCCGCGTCGGCGACCGAGCGCCCTGGAACTCGCCGCGTCGCTGGCCCGCAGTGCGACTCCGCTCCCGGTCCGCCTGGCGGGCGGCGGCGAGGCGGGCGGCGGCGAGCCGGGTGGCGCGGCGCGGCGCGGTCCCTCGCCGACCGACACCCTGCCGGCGATCCCCTGGGTGGACCCGCCCGACGATCCGGCCCAGCCCGACCGGGCCATCACCGGAGCGACGGCCGTCAACGCCGCGGAGCTGCTCGACTCGTTGCCGCCACCGCCCCGACGATCGACCCGTGCGACGACCAACCCTCGGAAGGCCGCCCGCGGTGGCGGTCGGGGCTCCGGGGGCAAGGGGTTGGCCACCCCGGGTGCGGCTGCTCCGGGGCCGCGGTCACCGCGTTCCGGCGGATCCACCGGAAGCGGCCAGGGGACGCAGCGAGGTCCGCGTGGGCACACGACCGCCTCGGGCTCCCCGGGCCGGAGCACCCGGCCGACCTCCGCGCGCCGACCGCGTCGGGTGGGAGCCCGCCGCCAGCGCTTGCTGTTCCCGGTGACCGCCGGGCTGGGCCTGCTGGTGGTCGTGGCGGCCGTCGCGTTGCTGTTGGCCAGCCCGGAGAAGGACGATGCACCCGGCGCGGCCGGGACGTCCGCGCCACCAACCGGTGCAGCCTCCGCGGCCGGGCGGGGACCGACGGCGTCGCCGGTCGCCAACCAGTCGCCCGAGCAGGTCTGGCGTTCGGTACTCGCCGAGTTGAACACCGCGCGCAGCCGTGCGTTCGAGCGGGCTGACGAGAGCCTCCTGACGGAGTCTGATGCCGCGGGTAGTGAGCTGCACGCTTCGGATATCGCGCTGATGAGGCAGGTGGTCGCGAGGGGGGCGCATGCCTCGGCACTGCGCAGCGACATCCTCGATCTCAAGGTCCGGGTCGAGGAACCGGACCGCACCGTGCTGCGGGTCACCCAACGCCTGAACGCCTACGACTTCCTCGACGCCGGGGGGAAGGTGCTGGCGCATCAGGCGGCGAAGTCGCCGGAACGACGTGACCTCACCCTGATCCGTACCGGCTCCGGTTGGCGGGTCTCGGAGAACGTCCCGGTCACGGCCGGCTGACCGGACGGTCAGCCGGCCGTGACCGGGCTACAGGCCGAGTTCGGCTTCGAAGGCTCCGTTTTCCAGCCGGTGCTTGATGAAGGCCAGGAAGCGAGCCGCGTCGGCACCGTCGACGATGCGGTGGTCGTAGGTGAGGGACAGGTACACCGTCGAACGAACAGCGATGATCTCGCCCAGCTCCGGATCGTCGACGACGGCCGGCTTCTTCGTCACGATGCCGGTGCCGAGAATGCCCACCTGCGGCTGGTTGATGATCGGAGTGTCGAACAGGGCGCCTCGACTGCCGGTGTTCGTCAGGGTGAAGGTGCCGCCGCCGAGCTCGTCGGGCGAGATTCGGTTGGCCCGGGTGCGGCTCGCCAGGTCGTCGATCTTGCGGGCCAGTCCGATGAGGTTGAGATCGCCGGCGTTGTGGATGACGGGCACGACCAGCCCACGCTCGGAGTCCACGGCGATGCCGAGGTTCTCCTCCCCGTGGTAGGTGACCGTGCCCGCCTCGACGTCGATGCTGGAGTTGAGCTGCGGGAACTCACGCAGCGCCGCACAGGTCGCCAAGGCGAAGAACGGCAGGAATGACAGCTTGACGCCTTCCCGAGCCTGGAAGCCGCTCTTCGCCCGGTCCCGCAGCCGCGCGATCCGGGTGACGTCGGCCTCCACCACGGTGGTGAGCTGCGCGCTGATCTGCAGCGACTCGACCATGCGGCGAGCGACCAACGCCCGCAGGCGGGAGAGCTTCTCGGTCTGGCCGCGGACGGGGGCAGCGCCGGTCGGGGCCACGGCCGGGGCTGTCTGGGCTGTCGGGGCTGTGGGGGGGGGCGCGGGAGTCTCCTGCGCCGCGGGAGCCGCGTCCCGCGGCCGCGCGGCGTCCTGGATGTCCTGCTTGGTGACGCGTCCACCCGGCCCGGTTCCCGCCACGGTTCCCAGGTCCACGCCGAGCTCGGCGGCCATCTTGCGCACCAGCGGGGTGACGTAGCGACCGATGCCGCCGCCGTTCCCGTTGGCGGCGGCCGGGGTCTGGGCCGGGACCGGGGTGAGCTCCGGCCGACGAGCGAACGCCGGTGCGGGTGCGGGTGCCGGTGCGGGCGCCGGAGTGGGCGGAGGCGGCGGTGCCGCGGCAGCCGGCTTCACGGGTTCCGGCGCCGGTTCGGGTTCCGGCGCGGCGGGCGCCTGCGTGGCCTGCGCCGGTGCGGTGCCGCCACCCGCGGACCCGTCGTCGATCACCGCGACCTCGACGCCGACCTCGACGGTCTCATCCTCGGCGACCTTGATCGAGCTGACGACACCGGAGGCGGGGGCGGGGATCTCGGTGTCGACCTTGTCGGTGCTGACTTCGAGCAGTGGCTCGTCGGCCTCGACGCGTTCACCCTCCTGCTTCAGCCACCGCGTGACGGTTCCCTCGGAGACACTCTCCCCGAGCCGGGGCATTGTGACAGATACAGACATGCTGGAACGACTCCTTTGTCGCGTCCGGCATCTGCACCGCGCGGGCGGCCGGCCGGAGGCGCTCATGCTTGGCGTGGCCTGAATCCTGGGCGGATCGGGCCGCGGGGGTGGCACGGGCAGGCACGATCCAGGGCGGTGCCCGCTAACCGTGGACGTGAAGGGGCTTGCCGGCCAGCGCCAGATGCGCCTCGCCGAGAGCCTCGGACAGCGTGGGATGCGGGTGGATGAGCTGGGCGACCTCGGCGGGGAACGCCTCCCAGTTGGTGATGAGCTGAGCCTCGGCGATGAGCTCGCCGACCCGGTCGCCGACCATGTGCACGCCCACCACCGGACCATCGGGGACCGCGATCACAGTGACCGCACCGGAGGTCCTGAGGATCTGGGACTTGCCGTTGCCCGCCAGGTTGTAGGTGACCGTCTTGATCTCGCCGTACCGCTCCCTGGCGACCGCGGCGGTCAGGCCGACCGAGGCCACCTCCGGGTGGGAGTAGGTGACCCGCGGAACGTTGTCGTAGTCGACCGGCACCGGGCCCAGCCCGGCAAGCTGCTCGGCGACGAAGATGCCCTCGGCGAAGCCGACGTGGGCGAGCTGGAGCCCGGGCCGCAGGTCGCCCAGCGCGGACACGGTCGGAATGTTCGTGCGTAGCTGACGGTCGACCAGCACATAGCCGCGGTCGGTCGCGATGCCGACCTCCTCGTAGCCGAGACCTTCCGAGACCGGTCCACGACCGACCGCGACGAGCAGCAGTTCGGCCTCGATGGTGGTCCCGTTCTCGAGGGACACCGTCACGCCCTGGTCGGTGGACTTCACCCCGGAGAACCGCGCGCCGAGATGCTGCTTGATGCCGCGCTTGCGGAAGGCACGCTCCAGCAGCTTGGAGCTGGACTCGTCCTCGAGCGGGACGAGGTGCGGCAGCGCCTCGACGATGGTCACCTCGGCCCCGTAGGACCGCCAGACGGAGGCGAACTCGCATCCGATGGCCCCGGCGCCCAGTACCACCGCGGAGGCCGGCACATGGTCGAGGGTCAGGGCGTCATCGCTGGTGATGACCTTGTCGTGGTCGATGTCCAGGCCGGGCAGGGTCTTGGAATAGGAACCGGTCGCGAGCAGGACGTGCCGACCCTCGATGACCCGGTCGCCGACGGCCACGGCGGTCGGGGAGACCAGCCGGCCGAATCCCTCGACGGCCTCGATCCCCCGGGACTTGATCAGGCCGGTCAACCCCTTGAAGAGCCCGGCGATGACCGAGTCCTTGTAGGAGTTGACTGCGGCCATGTCGATGCCGTCGAGGGTCGAGCGAACCCCGAAGGCCTCGCTTTCGTTGATGTTGTCAACGATCTCCGCCGAATGCAGCAGCGCCTTGGTCGGGATGCAACCTCGGTGCAGGCAGGTGCCGCCGAGCTTGTCCTTCTCGATCAGAACGACGCTCAGGTCGAGTTCCGCGGCGCGCAGCGCGGCGGCGTATCCGCCGCTGCCGCCACCGAGGATGACCAGGTCGACGGGACCGGCCGCTGAATTCGCCACGCCAGGGGTCCCTTCTCGTTGAATCCTGTGGTCTTGCCGGTGGTGCCGAGAGCGTTACTAGTAGCGTCTGCTACGTTGAGTGACAAAGCCGGTGACGCGGTTGGCCGCCGCCCCCGACGGCGTTCCCACCGCTGAGCGCGGCCGCCGAAGCAGGAGCGTCAGGCCACGGCTCGCCCAGCCACGGCAACCGGATGCCAGTCTTTCACGTCGTGAGCCCACTGCCGCTCGGATGGGCGTGACTGTGCTGCATTGCGTGAGGCGCCAGCAACTATTGTGTACCTACCTTCCCCCGCAGGTCAGCCCTCGGCCGGGGACTCAGCCGGGGAACCGGTGGCCGAACCGGGGGAGGCCGTCGTCGTCGCGCGGTCCTGCGCCAGCTGGACGAGCGTGCGTACGATCATGCCGGTGCCTCCCTTGGGGGTGTGGCCGTAGGGCTCTCCACCGTTCCAGGAGGGACCGGCGATGTCGATGTGCGCCCAGGACACCTTCTCGGGGACGAACGAGGCGAGGAAGTGCGCGGCGACCAGCATGCCGCCGTCTCGGTTGCCTCCCGGTGGCACGTTGGCGATGTCGGCCACCGTCGAGTCCAGTCCCTTGCGCAGATCGGGCGGAAGGGGCATCGGCCAGACGCTCTCGTCGGCGGCGGCCGCCGCCGACGAGACCGCGTCCACCGCGGCCGCACGACCCATCAGTCCGCTCGTCCGGTGGCCGAGGGCGACGATCTGTGCGCCGGTCAGGGTGGCCACGTCCACGATCAGGTCCGGTGACTCCTCGTTGGCGCGGACGAGGGCGTCGGCGAGCACCAGCCGGCCCTCGGCGTCGGTGTTGAGCACCTCCACCCGGGTGCCGCCGCGCAGGGTGAGAACGTCGGAGGGGCGGATCGCGTCGCCCGAGGGCATGTTCTCCGCGCAGGGCATCCAGCCGGTGAGAGTGATCGGGAGCTTGAGCCGGGCCGCGGCGATGACGGTGCCGAGCACCGCGGCCGCGCCCGCCATGTCGGTCTTCATCCATTCCATGGAGGTCGACGGCTTCAGGGACAACCCCCCGGAATCGAAGGTGATGCCCTTGCCGACCAGCGCCAGCGCCGGCCGCTCGGATCCACCGCCGCGCCATTCCAGCCGCACCAGCCGCGGTGGATTCGCGGATCCCTGGCCGACACCGAGCAGGCCTCCGAAGCCGCCCTCGGCGAGCGTCACCTCGTCGAGGACCTCGACCGTCACGCCGGCGGCGGTGGCCCGCTCGACGGCGATGTCGGCGAGCAGGGCGGGGGACAGATGGCTCGGCGGCGTGTTCACCAGATCGCGGACCAGGGTGACCGCATCCGTGACGACGGTGGCCCGGCGCAGTTCCTCTTCCGCTGTCGGGAGGCTCTGCTCGTCGACGAGCACCGTCAGCTCCTCGACGGGGCGGGGGCGGCCGTTCGCCGACGTGGTGCGCAGCCCGTCGTAGGAGTAGGTGCCGAGCAACGCGCCTTCGGCCACGGCCCGCACCGACTCCGACGTGACCGCGCCCGGCGCGGCCGCCAGAGCGACGGCCACCCGCGCGGTCCCGGCGAGGGAGCGCACCGCGACCCCGGCCGCCCGGCGTAGTGCCTCGGTGCCGATCGGCGTGGAGGACATCGGCGTGGAGGACATCGGCGTGGACGACGTGGCGAGGGGGCCCAGCCCGACCGCGAGAACCGTCGCGCAGGGCACAGTACCGAGGGTGGCGAAGCGGACCGTCTCGCCGGCCTTGCCGGTCGCGCCCAGCGAGGCAAGCACCTGCGTCAGCCTGCCGCCGAGCGCGGCGTCCAGGTCCGCCGCGCCCCCGGCTACGAGGAGCCCCTCGTCGCCGGTGGCGGTGGCGATCACCACCGCGTCCACATCGAGATCGGCGAGAGCGGCGGCACTGGGCACGATGGTGGTCATGCAGTGAGCGTATTGAACGGGAGGTCTTCCCGACGGGGAGCCGGACCCCACCGGCGGGTGGCCGGAGGCCAGGCCCGCGGTCGTTTCGACCGGTGCCGGCCGGACACTAGCGGGAG
>NZ_CDWWXB010000098.1:0-2480 GCF_977971855.1 Frankia sp. CoWAU3
CCTCCGGAGTGAGGTCACGCTGCACGTCGGCGAGCATTTCGTAGCCGACCTGATGCTTGCGAATGGTCGGGGAGCGCAGCAACGGCGGATAGAAGTGGGCGTGCAGCTGCCAGAACGCCGCGGGCGGATCGCCGGGTCCCCGGCCGGGATCAAGGTCCGGCCCCGGCCCCGGCCCCGGCACCGGCTCCAGCCCCGGTCCCGGCCGGGGTCCGGTCGCGGGATGCGGCCCGGGCGCTCCGTGCCAGCCCATCGAGAACGGGAAGGGATGGTCGAACAGGGCGTCATAGCCGGTGAGGAGGCGGCCGAGCAGGCGGGACAGCCCGTCCCGCTGGTCGTCGGAGAGCGCGGCGAGGCGGTCGACCGGATGCCGGGGCAGGAGCAGGGTCTCGAACGGCCACAGCGCCCAGAACGGCACGACGACGAGCCAGTGCTCCTCCGCCAGGATCACCCGCTCCCCCGCCGCCGTCTCGATCTCGGCGTAGTCCATCAGCAGGGAGCTGCCAGACCGGGCGAAGTGCTCCCGCTGCCGCGCATCCTCGGCGGCCGGCTCGTCGGGCAACGCGTCGCAGGCCCAGATCTGACCGTGGGGATGCGGGTTCGACGCGCCCATCGCGGTGCCGCGGTTCTCGAAGACCTGCACCCAGCGCCAGGTGCGGGAGAGTTCCTCCTCCTGCGCCGCCCAGGTGTCCACGACCGCCCGGACCTCGGCCGGAGTCATGTCGACGAGCCCGCGATCATGACGAGGGCCGAAGCACACGACCCGGCACGTCCCCCGGGCCGGTTCGCTGCGCAGCAGGCCCGATCCGGGACCCGCCGGCCACACCGGAGCCGGGTCGGCGGGCGGGGCGACAGGCGGGCCGGCGGGCCGGACCGGGTCGGGACGCAGCGCCGGGAAGTCGTTGGTGAACACGTAGGTACCGGAGTAGGAGGGGTTGCGTTCACCGCCGGCCCGGAGGTTGCCCGGGCAGAGGTCACATAGAGGATCATGGGCGACTGCGGCCGGCACCGGCGGTGGTTCCTGACCGCCGTGCCACGGTCGCCGCGTCCGCCCCGGCGAGACCAGAACCCAACGGCCGGTGAGCGGGTTGAACCGCCGATGCGTGATGTCGTCCATCGCGACGAAGCCTGCCATGGGCGGCGACCGCGGCAAACGCGCTGCCGGGACGGCCGGGGGTGATCCCCGTTACCACGGAGCCGGAGCGTGACGAGGGGCGACGCGGGGCGGCGAGGGGCGGCGAGACGTAACGAGGCGTGGCGAAGCATAACGGGGCGTGACCGGGCATGACGGCCAGCCCGTTGCGGCGCCGCCGGGTTCCGGGAACCTCATGTTGAGTTCAACTTCAACACCATAGTCTGCGGGCATGCTTCCTACCGATCTGATGACCGTGGGTGAGCTCTCGCAGCGAAGTGGCTTCGCCGCGTCGGCGCTGCGCTTCTACGAACAGCAGGGCCTGCTCACCGCCACCCGGACCTCGGGTGGGCAGCGCCGGTACGAGCGCCATGTCCTGCGGCGGCTGGCGTTCATCCGCGCCGCCACCGCGGTCGGGCTCAGTCTCGACGAGGTGCGGGAGACCCTGTCGACGCTGCCCGAGTCGCGCACGCCGACCAAGGCGGACT
Source organism: Frankia sp. CoWAU3 (assembly GCF_977971855.1). NCBI lineage: Bacteria > Bacillati > Actinomycetota > Actinomycetes > Frankiales > Frankiaceae > Frankia > Frankia sp. CoWAU3. The sequence continues at coordinate 1,618 of NZ_CDWWXB010000098.1, forward strand.
GGTCCGCGATCTCGCGGCGGTGGCGCGGCCGGCTGGACGACGAGATCGCGGCCCTGGTCGCTCTGCGTGACAAACTCGACTTGTGTATCGGCTGCGGCTGCCTGTCGCTGCGAAGCTGCCGCATCTCGAATCCGCACGACCGGATCGCCGAGCTGGGGCCGGGCGCTCGCGCGCTGCCGGCCGCGCTGCGCCAGACCCGCAACCCCCTCGATCGGTGTGGTCAGCCCGTCCGATAGGACATCGGCTAGGACATCCGCGATAGGACAGACGCGACGGCACGCGGGTGGCGGTCCATCGCCGGATCCGGGACGCCGGATCCGGGACGCCGGATCCGGGACGAGGAGGGGTAGTGGGAGACACATTCGGCATGTTCCAACCGGGTGCCAGCAACGGCGAGCCGAGGAGCGGGCGCAGCCAGACGGGCAGCCAGACGGTCGGTACGGATCCCGTCTCCGGGCTGCCCAGCCGGGTCTCGGCGCACCGTTCGCCCGACATGCCGCCGGACGGTCCCGGTCCGGTGCGGGCCCGTCGCCGCCGCCCGTTAATCGTCGGCATCGGTGGCAGCAGCCGGGCGAACTCCACCACCCACCAGGCCCTGGCGACGGTGCTGGCGATGATGGGGCAGGCCGGCGCGGAGACGGTGCTGCTCGGTGCGGCGGACCTGGACCTGCCGATGTACGCGCCGGAACGCCAGGAACGTCCCGCCGCCGCGCTGCGCCTCCTCGCCGCCGTCGAACGGGCCGACGGCCTCGTGATCGCGACTCCCGGTTACCACGGCGGGATATCGGGCCAGGTCAAGAACGCCCTGGACTATCTGGAGGACCTGCGCGGCGCGCCCCGGCCCTACCTGGACGGCCGGGCGG
>NZ_CDWWXB010000098.1:2827-4032 GCF_977971855.1 Frankia sp. CoWAU3
TCGCACTGATCGTCGGCGCCCGGGGCACGCAGGCGGCCGGGACGGCACTGACGGCCCTGCGCTCGACGGTGCACGCCCTGCGCGGCTGGCCGACCCCGCTGGGCGTCACCCTGAACACTGCGGTGCCGCTCTTCGACCCGCACGGGCGAGTGCTCGACCGGACCGTCGCGGCCCGCCTGGACACCCTCGCCGACCAGATCATGGGGTTCACCTACGCCTGGTCCCAGGTGCTCTGAGGTGCTCTGAGGTGCTCTGACGCCGGGGCACGATCCCACGCCGAGGCCCCCGCGGGTCCCAGCCAACCCGGGCGTATCCGTCCTGAGCAGGCAGGTCTACCGTGGCGGGGCCTGGCAGGGGACAGCGGGGCCTGGCAGGGGACCGGAACACGGAACGCGGACGAGGCACGCTCGACGAGGAGGCGGCACGGTGGGACGACGGTACGGGCTCCGGTGGCTCGCCGCGGCGGTTCTGGGCGCTGTGCTGGCGGGAACGCTCGCCGCGTGCGGTGGCGACTCGGACGGCGAAGCCACCGGCACGTCCTCGGCCGGATCAACGGTCAAACTGATGATCATTGCCCCGGTGGGCACGTCCGGAACGAACTACCCGGAGATGGTGGCCGCCGCCCGGGCCGCCGTGCGCGGGGTCAACGCCCGGGGTGGGATCGCCGGCCACCGGGTCGAGCTCGTGCACTGCAACGAGAAGAACGACGCCGCCATGGCCAGGAAGTGCGCCCAGCAGGCGGTGGATCAGCACGTGCTCGCGGTCGTCGGCGAGGTCAGCGGCTCGGGCGGGATCATGCCTATCCTGGAGAACGCGGGGATCCCGTCCATCGGTTCGGCCGGGATCTCGGCCGACGGATCCGAGCTCAGCTCTCCGATCAGCTACGTCATCAGCCCGCTGACCCTCTACCCCGCGGTCTGCCCGTCGTTGCTCGCCAAGGCGGGAGCCACCCGCCTCGGGCTGGTCGGCTACGACCTCAGCGCCAGCGACCGGCTCATCATCATGGCCGAGGGCGGCGCGAAGGCGGTGAACCGTCCGATCAATCCGAAGATCCGTATTCCGATCACGACGAGCGACTTCACCCCGGCGATCTCCCAGCTCACCCGGTCCGGTGCCGACGGAGCCGTGCTCGTCGTGTTCGACCAGGCCGCCTACGCGGTGATCTCCCAGGCCGGCCAGCGGGTCCGGACCTGCCACGCGGCCGG
>NZ_CDWWXB010000098.1:4307-10991 GCF_977971855.1 Frankia sp. CoWAU3
CCGGCCGCGGACAACCTCGTGGTCGCGACCGCGTTCCCCGAGCTGGGCCAGGCCGGCCAGTTCCCCGAGGTCGCCCGGATGATCTCCGAACTGGACGCCGAGCAGGCCGGCGGGGACGCGGACGCGGCCCCCGCGCTACGCACCACGACGACCACCACCGGCGCGTCGCTGTCCGTGCAGATCGCCGAGAAGGTGGGCAACAAGGTGTCCGGCCCGCTCACCGCCCGCACCCTGCTCGACCAGCTCAACCGGACCACCGACCTGGACCTGGGCGGCATCGTCCCGCGGCTGAACCTCACGGCGACGACGCCGATCCCCGGGGCGGAACGGATCTTCAACACCACGCTGCGGGGAGCCCGCTGGGACAGCGCGTCGAAGAGCTTCGTGCCACTCGGCCCGGAGACCTACTCCGGCCTGGACATCCTGCGCCGGGCCGCCTCCTGACTCTGAGGCACGCGCTGACCCGGGTCAGGCACGCGGGCCGCTGAGGGCGCCATCGCCGGCTGGGGCACCATCGCCGGAGTCCGCCGGCCGTCCGGGTGACAGATAGGCGCCGAGCAGGATCTCCCGGTCGGCACGGGCCTGGGCGGCAGTGCCCGACCAGGCGAGGGCCCCGTGCCGCAGGACGTGCACCCGATCGGCGATCGACAGGGCGCTGCGGACGTGCTGCTCGACGAGGATCACGGCGAGCCCATCGTCCGCGGCGGCGCGCGCCGCCGCCAGCAGACGGTCCACGACGCGCGGCGCGAGGCCCAGCGAGAGCTCGTCGGCGAGCAGAACCGTGGGCCGGCGCGCCAAGGCGCGCGCGAGGGTCACCATCTGCTGCTGCCCCCCGGAGAGCAGCCCCGCCCGCCGATCGAGGTGCTCGGCAAGCTCGGGGAAGACCGCGAGGGCGAGGTCCGGGTCGCATCGACCGACCCGGAGATTTTCCCGGACGGTGAGGTCCATGATGACCGAGCGTTCCTCGGGAACCAGGCTCAGGCCACGTCGGCACCGTTCGTGCAGCGCGGCGGTCGTCACGGCCCCGGCGAGCAGGACCTCGCCTCCCGCCGACGGGATCGCGCCGGCCAGCGCCAGCAGTGTCGTCGTCTTGCCGGCACCGTTCGGGCCGAGCAGGGTCACGACCTCGCCGGCGTGAACCTCCAGGTTGAGGTCGCGGACCACCGGGCCGTTGCCGTAGCCGGCGGACAGGCCCCGCGCCGCCAGCACCGCGGGGCCGGCCGCGAACCGGGCCGGGTCCGCGAACCGGGCCGGGTCCGTCCTATCGGCGACGCGATCCCCGGTCCCGCCCGCGGACGGGCCGGCCGGCCGGGTCCCGGCCCGGCCGGCCGAGTCCAGGAGACGGCCGGCCGGGCCGGGACCGCCGCCTCCCCCAGGCAGGCGACCCGCACCCGGGGGTCGTCGCGCACCCGCTCCGGCGTCCCCTCGGCGATGCGCTCCCCGGCGTCCAGCACGACCACCCGGTCGCAGACCCCCATAACCACGTCCATGTCGTGTTCGTTGAGCAGGATGCCCAGCCCCCAGTCGTCGGCGAGCCGACGCAGCAGGCCCGCGACCTCCGCGCTCTCCGATTCGTCCAGCCCGGCGCACGGCTCGTCGAGCAGCAGCACGGCGGGGCGCGCCGCGACGGCCCGGGCGATGGCCAGCAGCCGACGACGACCGTAGGGAAGCTCCGCCACGGTGCGCAGGAGATCGTCGCGCAGCCCGAAGGCGTCGACCGCGGCGACCGCGGCCGGCTCAAGCGGACGTCCCCGGGGGAACAGCAGGTCGGTGAGATAGGCGCGGGTGTCCCGGCGGTCGCTGGCCGCCTGGATGTTCTCGATGACCGTCAGATCGTCGAACAGCTCCAGGTTCTGGAACGACCGGCTGATGCCGGCGCGGGCCCGCCGGTGCGCCGGCAGACGGTCCAGCCGGACGCCGCCCAACGTCATCGACGTGACCGACGTGACCGAGGACGGGGTGTAACCGGTGATCGCGTCGATGACCGTCGTCTTGCCCGCGCCGTTCGGGCCGATCATCCCGACAATCTGACCGGGTTCCACCCGCAGGTCGACCGAGCGCACCGCGGTGACCGCGCCGAACCGGACCGTCAGACCCCAGACCGACAGGACGGCGGGCGCGGCAGGCACGGCGACGGATGCGGCCGGCACGGCGGGCGGCGCACCGAGCAGGCGGGCCAGGCGGGCGGCATCGCAGCGGCGGCGGGCGGCCGCCGCGGGGACCCGGTCGTGGAGCAGCCTGGCGGTGCGGGCGTTCTCCGGCGCCATGCCCCCACCCGACCGGGACAGCACGACGACGAGGACGATCCCGCCGATCAGCGGCACGTAGCGGTCGAGCTCGGCCAGCCAGTCCCGCACCCAGCCGCCGAAGACCGCTGCGACCAGGGCTGCGACGGCGGCAACGGCCCAGGGGGCGTACCGGGCGGCGGCGCCGAGCCGGCGGCGCGGGCGCGGCGCGCTGACGAGCGAGGCACCGGCGGCGAGGCCGAGCAGCCCGGCGAGGGCCGCCACGACGACCCGCAGCAGCACGCCGAGCCGGGCGAGCAGGTCGCCGACCCAGCCGCCGAGCCGGGTCGCGAGCGCCCCGGCGGCCATCGTCGTCCCGGCGAACGCCCCGCTGACCCAGCCGACCCCGCCGAGCACCGCGTAGGCGATAAGCATGATCGACGAGAACGGCGCGAAGGCGCCACCGCCATAGTCGATGTTCCCGCGCTCCCCGTAGACGTAGAACGCATAGAGCACCCCGCCGAATCCGGCGATGGCCGCCGACAGCGCGAAGGCGTAGAGCTTCGCGCCGACCACGCTGATGCCGAGCGCGGCGGCGGCCCGCTCGTTGGTCCGCACCGCGATCAGCCGCCGGCCCGCGCGCCCGCGCCGCAGGTTGGCGACGGCCAGCGCGACGAGGACGAAGGCGAGGACGGAGACGGTCGCGAACCCGCGGGGGTTGGCAACCTTGTCCAACTCGATGCCGAGGAATGTCTGACGGCCGACGACCGTGCCCTCCGGGGAAGCCAGATCGCCGAACAGCGACCCGATGGAGTCCGCGCTCCTCGGTGCCGGGGAGTGGTAGCCGCGCTGGAACAGCAGAGCGTCGACGGCGGTGCCCAGGCCCAGGGTCACCACCGCGAGCTGCAGGCCCCGGGTCCGCAGCGCCGGCAGGGCGAACAACAGTCCGACCGCGGCCGTGCCGGCGACCCCGACGAGCATGGCCGCCTCCAAGGGCCAGCCGCGGGTCGCGACGAGCCGTCCGGCGATCAACGCCGCGATGCCGGAAAAGGCGAGCTGCGCCAGGGACAACTGCCCGGTGAACCCGACGAGCACGACGACGGACAGGATGACCAGCGCCCACAGGGCGTTCGCGTCGATCGCGTCGACCCAGTCAACCGGCAGCAGCCACCAGATCGCCGCCAGGGTGGCCGCCACGGTGACCGCGAGGGCGCGCGGATGCACCCGGCCGCTACCGAGGGCAGGCTGACGTTCGGCGAGGTGGCCGCGTTCGGGTATTCCCTGCCCGCGGATCGCGAGGTAGAAGACGATGACCGCCAGCGGCACAGCCCGGTCGACCCCGCGCCACCAGGGGTGCTCGGCGACCAGCTGGAACTGGGTCTCCACCTCGACGACCCCGAGGGCGAGCCCGCCCGCCAGCACCATCGGGAAGGAGCGGAACCGCGCGACCAGCGCGACCGCCAGCGCCGGGACGATGAGCAGGAGCAGGTTCGCCGAGGACAACGGGTTCTGCAGCGGCGCGAGCAGGACCCCGCCGAGACCGGCCAGCGCGCTGCCTGCGCCCCAGGCCGCGGCGGCGACGGTGTCCGCCGACCAGCCGAAGGTCGCGGCGGCCCGGAGGTTCTCCGCCGCCACCGTCGCGGCGAGGCCCACCGTGGTGAACCGGAACACCGCCCAGAGCCCCGCGACCAGCACGGCGACCACGGCCAGCCGGACGAACACGGACACGCCGACGGGCTCGTCGAACAGCGTTATCCTGCCGGTCGGCAGCACCGTCGGGGAGGTACGCACGGCACCGGCGAACATCAGCGTCAGCAACGACTGCAAGATGATCAGCAGGCCGAGCGTCGCCATCAGCCGCAGCAGCGAGGTCGCCTCGCGCAGTGGCCGCATCACCAGCAGGTGGAACACGACCCCGATGACGGTCGTCGACAGCACGGCCAGCGGCGCCGCGAGGCCGAGCGGCAGCCCCCACCCGGCGTGCAGCCCATGGAAGGCATAGGCCGCCCAGGCCAGCAGCGCGCCCTGGGCCAGGTTGAGCACGCCGGCCCCGCGGGCGATGACCACCACACCCGAGGCCACGAGGGCGTAGAGCGCGCCCGTGCCCAGGCTGAGCAGGGCGTAGCCCATGACGTCATTCAACGGCGGTCCACCCTGCTCCGGGCACCGCGGAACGGTGCCTCGATCATCCCTCAGTGGCCCCCCACCAATGGTCGCCGGCTCTCCTCGATCGCGATGAGCGGCGTGAGCCCACCGGAAAATCCGCAGGCCAGACCATTGATCATATGATCACGGCAACCGAGGTGACGGTGCGGCCGGACAGACCGACAAGGCAATGAAACCAGCCACAACAGCCACCGAATAGCATGAGAGCCACAGAACCTCGCGAAAGCTACCTAACCCCACGGATTGGTCGGGGGTGACGGAACGCGGGCACACCGCGAAACGTCCGGGATGGCACCATCGGACGAACGCTCGATGGCGGACGACCACGGCTACAGGGGTGGAAACGGATGAGGGACCTGGTGCCTGGCGCGAACGGGCCGTTGCCTGCCGGCCCCGTCTCGGTCCGGCTCGCCGGTCCCTTCGACGTCTGTGCGCTCGTCACCGGCGCGAACGGCAAGGTCGCCGCGGACAGCGACTTCGTGTTCTACAACCAGCCCAGGGCGCCGGGCGTGGCACTCTCGGGCGGCGCGGTGACCGTCGATCCGGGCCGGCTGCGCCTGGGCGCCGAACGTGTCGTGATCGCCGCCAGCCCCGAGGACGGTACGACGCCCTTCGGACAGCTGCCAGCTCTCGCCGTCACCATCCATAATGATCATGATGCCCTCATCGCCCGCTTCGCACCGCCGCTGTTGTCCCGCGAGACCGTGGTCACGCTGGTGGAGATCTACCGGCGCGGCCCCGCGTGGAAGATCCGGGCGGTGGGGCAGGGCTACGCGGACGGCCTCGCCGGTCTCGCCCGGGACTTCGGAGTCGACATCGACGACGGCGACCAGGGCCACCAGGGCCACCAGGGCCAACGCCGTGACCCTCCCGGGTACCCCGATTCCACGGGTCGGGGTACCCGGGAGGGCGATCTGACCCTCGTGCTCGCGCGGGTCGTCACGCTCACCAATGCCGAGCGCGCCCGGGAGGGTCTCGCGCCGCTGACCGTCGACGACCGCTTGGCCGCCGCCGCGGAGGCGCACAGCGTGGACATGGCGACCCGTGGCTTCTTCGCGCACACCAGCCCGGAGGGACGCACGGTGTCCGACCGGGTGAGCGCTCTGGGCTACCGCTACGCCCAGGTCGCCGAGAACATCGCCGCCGGCCAGAGCAGTGCGGACGAGGTGGTGACGGGATGGATGAACAGCCCCGGTCACCGGGCGAACATCCTCATCCCGCGGCTGCGCCAGATCGGCGTCGGGCAGGCCACCGGCGGCGAGTATGGTCGCTACTGGACGCAGGTCTTCGGCACCCTGCTCTGACCGCAGGCGCTCAGACCGCTGGCACTCAGACCGCAGGCGTACCGGAGGTAGGTCGCACCTTCGGCTACAAAGGTATCGGCATTCCCGCGCAGGCGTTGACCGACCGGGCCGAACGGATCACGATTTTTCTGCGCCGACCCCAAGGAACCGCCAGAACCGGTGACAGCGCCGCCGCGAGCGAAGAATCTGCGCAATCCGGCTGTGCACGTTCCACCCGAACCGCCGGGAAGGACGACGTCACAAGTCTTCGCCCATCCCTGGAGAAGTGCGCGTCGAATCTCCGGACAACGACGTTCGACCATGCCCGCGAACCATTGATCTAGCTTCCTTCCTGGTTGATGAGTCAGCTTTCATCGACAAGCTCGACACGCGTTCCACAACCCAGGACAGGACTGGAGAATGCGCACAGAGAACAAACGGGACGGGACAGCGTCCCAGCCCAGGAGATATTCGAACGGCCGTCACGCGCGGACTCGAGCACGTCGCCACCGGATCGGCGGGCTGCTGCTCACCCTCACCGTGGCTCTGATGACCGGGGCATTGACCGGACCTGCCCGCGCGCAGGCCCCGACGATCATCGAGGACAGCGCCATCGGCACCGGGCTCAACCAGGTCTCCTACACGGGGACGTGGACCCGGTGCACCGGGTGCATAGCCGGGCCCCTCGACGACGGCTTCCGGTACTCGTCGACCTACGGCAGCGTCGCCGCGTTCCAGTTCATCGGCACGCGGGTGACCATCTTCGGGGTCAAGGGACCGTGGAGCGGCCAGGCCGCGATCAGCATCGACGGCAGCACCCCGGAGCTCGTCGACACCTTCGCTACGGTCGCGGTCGCGAGCTCGATCTTCACCTCGAACACGCTCACCGCGGGCACCCACACAGTGCAGATCACCAACCTGCACCAGCGCAATGCCACGTCCCGGGGCTACGACGTCGCCTTCGACCGCGCCGAGGCGATCAACGAGGTGGCGCCGCCCCCGCCGACACC
>NZ_CDWWXB010000098.1:11121-12894 GCF_977971855.1 Frankia sp. CoWAU3
ACCAACCAGGTCTCTTACTCGACCGGGTGGACGAAGTGCACCGGCTGCATTACCTCCCCGAACAACAGCTTCTACTACTCGGCGACCGCCGGCGCGGTCGCCACGATCCGTTTCAGCGGAACGCAGGTCAACATCTACGGCGCCAAGGGCCCGATCGGGGGATTCAGCACGATCCGCCTGGACGGCGGCCAGCCGGTCAACGTCGACACCTACGCGCCGACCTCGAGCATCACCCTGTTCTACAGCTCGGACAAGATCGCCGCCGGCACGCACACCCTGACCCTGACGAATACCGGGCAGCGCAACACCTCCTCGCAGGGCAACAACGTTGGTTTCGACCGGGCGGAGGTCACCACCGGAGCGAACCCGCCGCCGGCCCCGCCGTCCTACGCCGGGCCCCGCTCGGGCAAAGGGTGGCTGACCGGAACCTATCCCGATCCGGTGATGAACCAGCAGAACCTGGAGGCGTTCTGCACCTGGCGCGGGGCGCCCTGTGACTTCACCCTGCTTTACACCACCCGGAACAGCTGGGCGAACGTCAGCCAGCCGGTGGATCTGCTGCGTACCTTCGCCAACTGGCCCGGCCGGTTGATCATCTCCATCCCCCCCTTCCCGGAGCACATCGGTGCCAGCAACGCGACCTGCGCCACCGGGGCCTACGACGAGTACTGGAAGACCTTCGGCCGCGTACTGAACGCCTACGGCCGGCAGAACTCCTACCTGCGAATCGCCTGGGAGGGCAACGGCGACTGGTACGAATGGTCCGCCACCAACCCCAAGGACTACGTCAACTGCTGGCGCCACGTCGCGGACGCCATCAACTCGACCGCGGAGCCGGACCCCACCCTGTGCTGGTGCCTCAACGCTCACTACTCGCAGAACCCGCCGAGTCACAACCCGATGGACATGTATCCGGGCGACGCCTGGGTGGACGGGGTCGGCCTCGACGCGTACGACCACTGGCCGCCGTCCCGGACAAAGGCCGAGTTCGACGCCCAGGCCAACGCCCCCGGTGGGCTGAACTACTGGTTCAACTTCGCCCGCGCGCACAACAAGCTCTTCGGCGTCGGCGAATGGGGGGTGGTGAGTACCAGCGGCAACAACGGTGGCGGTGACAACGCCAATTACATCCAGTGGATGTACGACTGGTTCGTGGCCCATGCCGGCAAGGGGCTGGCCTACGAGTACTACTTCAACAACTGCGACCCGAACAACGTCGGTTCGAACCTGTACCGACCGCTCAGCGCCACGTGTCTCTACCTGAACCGGCAGGCGGGCGCCCGCTATAAACAGCTCTACTCCGGGAAATAGGGTCCGGGGGTGACGCCGGGTGCCGCCCGCCGGCAATGATCAGTAGGCGGCACCCCTCCACCCGAGGGGGTCCTCAGCCGGGCCGCCGGTCGCGGCTGGGACGTAGCTCGACCGATTCGTAGGCGGCCGGGATGTACCACGATTCGCGGCCGTCGTCCCACCGGACGATGAACGGCGCTCGGCCGCTCTCGCCGCGAATCTTGAGTATCACACCGTGGCGCTCGGTACGACCTGTTGCCGAATTACGCACGACGAGGCGGTCCCCGACCCTGGCGTACATGATGTTCCCGGTGTACATCAGGATTCCCTCCCGCGGTCCGTTCGCGGTCCGTTCCGGCATCAGCGCGTCGCCACTCCGTCGAACAGGTCGGTTTCCACGCCGGAACCCGAGCCCGGGCCCCAGGGCTGCGCGAAGGTCGCGTGGTGTGACGGCCTGTTGCGTTAAGTGGCTATGAATTGGAG
>NZ_CDWWXB010000099.1:0-12141 GCF_977971855.1 Frankia sp. CoWAU3
GGGGAAAGAGACGCTGCGCTCGCGCTGTGTCGCCCAGGGCGCCCCGAGTCACCCCACAGCACGTCTACAAAACATCACCAATCACAACGTAGCGTAATCTCTGCGCGGCCCTGCACCCGGCCTCACTGAACAGGCGAGCCATCAGGATGCCGCACAACTCGTCCTGGACCAGCTGGACGCCGTGCGGCGTCAGGCTCGCCTCTTCCTGATAGGAGGCCAGGAGCACCTCGAGCCCTTCCAGATAGTCCGCCGGGCCGAAGTCGGTGAGTCCGGTGAGGTCGGATGCCGCGGTGTGTAGCTCCTCGATTGTTTGGATCTTGTCCACTGAGTACGCTCCTCTGGTCCGTCAGCAGACGGCCTCAACAAATTCTCGGGATACAACGACCGGTTCCTCCCTGAGGGGCAGCAGGTGGAACCGGCCTTTTCGCGGAGCGTACGGAGGGTGTATAGGGGTCTCCGCGGCTGGCCAGCCGGAAAACATCCAGTTTCCCAGGCCGGCTCTGGACGCCGTGCCCGATGCCGCTCCTGATTTATCCGCGCCGGCGGGTCCCGGTGCAAGATATGGCCGTCGATCCGGATGACAATGCGAACGTCATGACCGCGTCCCTTCCGCAACTGTCGCGAACGTCCTGGTAAGCCATCGGCGGCCCCCGTTCGCCGGGTGCGGCAGTCTGGGCAGCTGAACATGCCGGAGAAATACTGGTCTCCACTGACTTCGAGCTAACCATAGCCGATACGAGTGGGTGATCGACGTTCTGCGCCCGGGGCCAGCCATCGACAATTGAGATCGGCTGATACGAACACCAGCGCCAGCACGGCCGTGGGTTGATACCCCGCTGCTTCGGGCCCATACTCCCTGCCTCGCGGAAACCGAGGTCGCCACGGTCGCATCACGCCACCCATCCCCCGCCGTTGACAACCTGATGGCCGCGCCTGAAGTGACAACGGCGGGCCCGGCCAGGCGCGTGGATGTCCGGGCATAGAACGGCGGGTAACATTTTATCGCGAACGGGTTACGGCTATAGGTCAGCGCGGACCTGCTGGCCGCGTAAACGCTGCCACCCGGCTCGGGGATCCGGTCGGCGGCGTTACTGCCGATGGTGATGATCCGACCGCCCGCTGGTCATGGATCGGCACCTACTGGACGCTGACGGTGGCGCGGTGGTGGCGCGGTTCCTCGATCTCGTCGAGCAGCGCGATCGCGAAGTCCGCGTACCCGATCCGGCTGGCCGGGTCGCCGTGCTCGGCGACCCGGTACTGGCCGGTGCGCGCCCCGTCGTGGTCGAAGTCCCCAGTGGGAGCGACGTACACCCAGTCGAGTTCGCAGGCGCGCAGCACGTCGAGGCCCGCCGCGTGGCCGAGGAAGAAGGAACGGTACTCGTTCGGGTAGCCGGGCTCGTCCATCAACGCGGCGCCGGATGCCCCCGGCAGGATCGAGGAGAGGCCGACGACCACCAGGCGGCGCACGCCCGCCCTGGCCAGCCCGGTGGCCAAGGCGCGGGACGACGCGGTGAAGAAGTCGTGCGCCGGCGTGGACAGGTCGACCGCGGCGCTGATCGCCGCGTCCTGTCCGGCCGCCGCACGCTCGACACCTACCGCATCAGTGACATCACCCGCAACCACCCGGGCGTCGGACGGCAGGTCGCCATGACGTGCGGGGTCACGCATCACGGCGGTGACCCGGTGGCCGCGGCGACCTGCTTCGGCGAGAACCTGCCGCCCCGCACGCCCGCCCGCGCCGAACACCACAATGTTCACGGCAACCCCTCTCCCCGTATGCCGGTGCCCTTGCGCCGGCCGGTGCGCGGACGCTATCGGGGATGGCGGTTACCGCGGGGATACCGGCTGGCTGGCTATCGTGAAGCTGTGAGGAAGCCCCTGCCCGCCGACATGTTCGACGAGCTGTGCCCGTCCTCGCTCAACCCGATCCGCTTCGGCGACAAGTGGGCAGCGCTCATCATCCGCTGCCTTGAAGACGGGCCGCGCCGGTTCTCCGAGCTGCGCGTGCCGCTGAGCCGGGTCACTCCCAAGGTGCTCACCCAGTCGCTGCGTTCCCTCGAACGGGACGGCCTGATCACCCGCACCGTCCTGGATGCCAGGGCCACCGCCCATGTCGAGTACGAGCTGACCGCGCTGGACCGCAGCATGCTGGAGCCGATGGCGGTCGCCTGCGCCTGGGTCGCCGAGCACTGGGACCAGCTCCTCGACGCCCGCGAGGCGTATGACCGCGCCATCCGTTTCGACCGCGCCGGATGAGGCGGCGTGGCTATCGCCGACGCGCCGCACAGTTCTGGACACATACCGAAACGTGCGGAGCGACGCCGATCCAGCCGAGCGAGACCCACAGCGTGACCGCTACCTCGGCCGTTTCCAGTTCGACACCGGGACCCTCGCCATCTTCGACCAGCGCCCCGACGTCCCCCGCCATCGGCGAACGCACCGGCGTCACCACGACCGCCGGTCCCGCCGGCCGCGCGATCACTCTGCTTCGCGGGTGACGCGCCTGCCCGCATCGTGCATACGGGCGGGCACGGGGCGGGCACGGGGCGGACCGGGCAGGCCGTCGGTACCGGAGGCGGCTCCGGCCGGTGGCGGCGCCTGTGTCCCGCCCGCGCCGCCGGTCGAAGGCCGGTGAAACCGGCGTGCAGGGGCGGTGATACCGCCGTTGTCTAGCGTTCTGGCCAGCTCATCCGACGCCTCCCTCGACCCGACGCCCCCGTTGTCGATCCCCCGTTGTCGCGACACCCCACGGAAGGAAGACGGGTGACAGCCATGCCCGCGGTCCAGGCCGGTGGTCTGGTCAAGAGATTCGGCGATTTTCACGCCGTCGACCACATCGATCTCGAGGTGCGCCACGGCGAGATCTTCGGCGTGCTCGGGCCCAACGGTGCCGGCAAGACGACGATGCTGAAGATGCTGGCCACGCTGTTGGCGATCGACGACGGCCGGGCCGAGATCTTCGGCGTCGACGTCGCCGCCCAGCCGCACCGGGTCCGTCAGCTCATCGGCGTGACCGGCCAGTACGCCTCCGTGGACGAGGACCTCACCGCCACCGAGAACCTGTGGCTGTTCGGCCGGCTCCAGGGCCTGCGCTCGGCCGACGCGCGCGCCACCGCGCGCCGGCTGCTGGAGCAGTTCGGTCTCGAGGAGGCCGCCGAACGACAGATCTCGGCGTTCTCCGGCGGGATGCGCCGCCGCCTCGATCTTGCCGCGTCCCTCATCACCCGGCCACCGTTGATCTTCCTGGACGAGCCGACGACCGGCCTCGACCCGCGTACCCGCGGCCAGATGTGGGACACCATCCGCGAGCTCGTCAACGACGGCTGCACCGTCCTGCTCACCACGCAGTACCTGGACGAGGCCGACCAGCTCGCCGACCGGGTCTGCGTGATCGACCACGGGCGCAAGGTCGCCGAGGGCACGCCGGACGAGCTCAAGACCCAGGTCGGCGACTCGACGCTGCAGCTTCAGCTCGCCCCCGGCGCTGACCAGGAGCGCGCCCGCGAGGTGGTGCTGCGGGTGCTCGGCGAGGAGCCGGTCACCACGCCCGAGTCCGGCCGGCTCAACGTCCCGCTCGACGTCGCCGACCGGGCCGCCGACGTGCTGATCGCGCTGCGCGGGGCCGCCGTCGCGATCGCCTCGGTCAGTGTCGCCAAACCGACCCTCGACGAGGTCTTCTTCGCCCTCACCGGCCACGGTCCCGGCCACGGCGGCCCGGGCGACCCGGGCGACGCCGGCGACCCGCAGACCGCCGGCGGCCCGACCGGAGCGGTACCCGACCAGGACGCGACCAGCCCAGACGACCACGCCACGGAGGTAACTCGATGAACACCGTTCTCGCCGGGCCGTCGGCCGGGCCGGCCGCGGGCGCGCCGCGGCCGGCCTCGGCCGTCGACCCGGCAGCCGCCGTCGCCCGTACCCGGGCCCGCGCCGGGGTGGGGGACACCCTTACCCAGAGCTTCGCGATGGCCTGGCGAGCGCTGAAGAAGATGCGCCGCAACCCGGAACAGTTCTTCGACGTGGCGCTCCAGCCGCTGCTGTTCACCGCGATGTTCGCCTACGTGTTCGGCGGCGCGATCTCCGGCGACGTCCACAGCTACCTGCCGCTGCTCATCCCCGGCATCGTCGCCCAGACCGTGCTCACCACCTGCATGGCCACCGGTACGCAGCTGCGGGAGGACATGGACAAGGGGGTCTTCGACCGGTTCCGGTCCCTGCCGATGTCCCGGATCGCGCCGCTGGCCGGGCCGATGATCGCCGACCTGGTCCGCTACCTGATCGCGGCGAGCCTGACCTACCTGATGGGCCTGATCCTCGGCTACCGGCCCGGCGGCGGCGTGCCCGGCGTGCTCGGCGCGATCGTGCTCGCGGTCCTGACCGGCTGGGCGATCGCGTGGGCGTTCACCTGGATCGGCACGGTCGCCCGCAGCGCCCGCAGCGTGCAGGGAATCTCGATGATGATCCTGTTTCCGCTGACCTTCCTGTCCAACGCGTTCGTGCCGGCGAAGACGCTGCCGGGCTGGCTGGAGACCTTCACCAGGGTCAATCCGGTGTCACACCTGGTCTCCGCCACGCGGGACCTGGCCAACAACGGCGTGCTCACCGGGCAGGTCGGCTGGACGCTGCTCACCGGTCTCGCCGTGATCGTGATCTTCCTGCCGATGTCGGTCGTCAGCTACAAGCGGCACCTGTAGCCCGTGCCCCGGCGATGCCCCGTCGCGGCCCGGTGGTAGATCGGCCAGCCGTTCGACGAGGATGCACGCCTCGTCGAACAGCTGCGCCGGGCGCCGGGCCTCGGCGTCCGACCGGGCTGCCGGGAGTGCGCCGGGCGCCCGGCGCTCGGCGAGCGCCTCGACCCGGGCCCACCCCAGCGACGGGATCGTCGCGATGTAGGAGAAACGCTTCGCCAGCGCGAGCAGCTGGACCGCCTCCCGCACTGTCATCCCGGCCGGCATCCCGGCCGGCCGGCCGTCGCGAAGGCCCCAGACGCCGAACGCGAACAGCAGCGTCCCGCACGCCGGATAGTCGATCGTGGCCCGGCTGCGTCGCAACGCGTCGGCACACCGGACGAGACTGGCGCGAAACAGGTCGTGGCCGGTGGCGAGGTCGTCGGCGCTGGCCGCGTGCCAGGCGAAGGCGGCGAGCGCCACCGCGTCGCCGGCCAGCACCCAGGGCTCGACGCCGGTCGTTGCGACACCGGGCCATCGCAACGCCCGCATCCCCGCTGCCGCGTCCAGATGCTGGCGCAGGCCCCCAGCCGTGTCGCCGCGCACGATCGCGAGCTCGGCCCGGCCGATCGCCGCCATCATCGGGCCGCCGTACACGGCCCCGTCCGACGGGTCGATCCGGGCGAGATACTCCTCGGCCGCGTCGAGCCGGCCGCCGTTGACGGCGTCGAACGCCAGCAGCACCCGCAGCTGTGCGACGTTGTCGCGGGCACCGAGCCGTTCCAGGACCGGCAGGGCCGCCTGGGCGTGGGAACGGGCGACGGCGAAATCTCCGCGCCGCATCGTCAGCTCGGCCAGCCGGGTGTGCACCATGGCCGTCAGCCACGGCCCTTCCCGCGGTGTGGCCAGGGCCAGCGTCTGCTCGGCGGCTGCCGCCGAGGCCAGTGCCTCACCGGCGTTCTCGTGCAGATGGGCCAGCCACACCAGACAGACCAGGCGCAGGTGCCGGTCGGCACCGTCCGCCAGCCGCACGAGCTGTGTCTCGGTGTCCGTGGGCTGCGCCGGGTCGAGGGCGAGCAGCACCCGCGCCGTGTTGGCCAGCCACGGGTCGCCCGCAGCCTCGGGGCCGAGCCGCTCCAGCAGCTCGCGGATCGGCGCCGGGAGAAGCCCGTCCCCCACGAAGATCGCGACCGTCGCCATCGCGGTCCCGGCAGCCACGGCAGCCTGGGCCGCGGCGGGCTGCGGTGTCCAGCCGGACAGCATCGCGGTGACCGCGTCGATCAGCACCGACATCCGGAGGTGCTCGCCGCGGATCGCCCAGAACATACCGAGCACCGCCAGCAGCCGCACGACCGTCTCGGTGTCGCCGTCGGCCACCGCGTCACGCAACTCGTCGGCGAGGTTCGTCTCCTCGGCCGCGATCGCGTCGATCGCCGCGAACTGCCGCTCCGTGACCAGACCCACGCCGTGCCGGGTGGCGTAGCCGACCGCCCAGTCCCGCTGGGCCCGTCGCGCCGCGACCTGCTCGCCGGATTCGGCCAGCCGCAGCCGGCCGAACTCCCGGACCGTCTCCAACATCCGGTAACGCACTCCGCCGGCCGGCTCGCGCACGCTCAGCAACGACTGTTCGACGAGGTTCTGCACCGCGTCGACCGCGTTGACGGGATCGGAACCCGCTGCCTCGTCGGCGGGGCCGGGGGCGGCGAGGATCTCCTCCGCCGCCTCCAGGGTAAAACCGTCCGGGAACAGCGCCAGCCGGCGCAGCGAGCGCCGTTCCGGCTCCGCCAGCAGGTTCCACGACCAGTCGATCACGGCGAGCAGCGTGCGGTGGCGGTCCGGGGCGGCGCGGTCTCCGCCGCGCAGCAAGGCGAACCGGTCCGCCAGCCGCCGGTCGACGTCCTCCACCGACATCGCCCGGACCCGAGCCGCCGCCAGCTCGATCGCCAGCGGAAGCCCGTCGAGCCGGTCGACGATCCGGCCGACCACCTCACGGTCGAGCCGGACGGTGGGGCGGGCCGCGGTGGCACGCTGGCTGAACAGCTCGACCGCGTCGGCGCGGACCAGCTCGCCGAGCAGGTAGACCCGCTCGGCACCGATCGCGAGCGGCGCCCGGCTCGTCGTGAGCACCCGCAGGTCGGCGGTGGCCGTGACGAGGAAGGCGACCAGCTCGGCGACCTCGGCGACAAGATGCTCGCAGTTGTCCAACAGCAGCAGGCCCGGCCCCCGCGCCAGTCTCGCGGCGATCCGCGCGCGCAGGTCGGCGCGCTGCGCGGGGGTCAGCACCCGGCGGTCGCCGATCGAGTCGCGGACGCCGAGCACGGAGCCGACCTCGCCGATCAGGTCCTCGGGCGCCGCCACCCCGACCAGGTGGACGACGTGCACCACCGGCAGCGTGCTGTCCCGGGCGAGCAGATGGGCCAGGCGGGTCTTCCCGAGGCCACCCGGCCCGACGATCGACACCACCCGCGACCGGTCCAGTAACGCCCGCAGCCGCTCGACGTCGTGCTGGCGGCCCAGCAGGGGAGTGGCGTCGTATCGGATCCCGCCCCGGACGGGCCGGTCGAGGGCGAGCAGATCGCGCTGGACCCGGGTGAGTGTCTCCCCGGGGCTGGTCCCCAGCCGCTCCCGCAGGTCCCGGCGGTAGCGCTCGAATCGTCCCAACGCCGCCGCGGGCCCGCGCACCGCGGCCTCGCTGCGTAGCAGGTCGACCAACAGGTCCTCGTCGTCGGGCTGCTGCGCGTGCGCCGCCTCCAGGAACCCGAGCGCCTTGGCATGCTCACCTGTACGACTCGTGGCCCGGGCCAACAGCAGTCGGGCCGCCGCCAGGTCGCGGCCGGCCGCCCGGCGCACGTCGGCGAGCGGCCCGGAGCCGTTCACCGGCACCGGCGGCAGCGCCGTGCCGAGGTCCAGCGCAGCGCGGGCCCGCTCGACGGCGGCCCGCGGATCGACAGCGACGAGCTCGGCGGCCTCGGCCACCAGCCGGCCCAGCAGACAGCTGTCGACCTGCGTCGGCGGGAGACCGAGCCGGTAGCCGTCACCGTCGCGCACCACCGCACCGGCACCACACGCCGCCCTGGTCCGCGAGACGACCACCTGAAGGCCCTTGGCCGGGTTGGCCAACGACCCCTCGCCTCAGATCATCTCGGCCAGCCGCTGCGCCCGCACCGGCCGGCCGGGCTCGGATGCCAGCGCCGCCAGCAAAGCTCGGGGGCGGTCGCCCATCACCGGGGTGCCCTCCCAGCGTACCCCGTCCAGGAGCATGAGGCTCACGACCACTCTGATCAGTCTAGAACGGCAGCCAGGAACGATCCGTACGTCCCCAGGAGCGTTGCCAGGGCCGGTTCCGCGGTCGAGCGACATGGTCCGGGCGACGACATGGTCCTGGGCTGGTTCGTTGGGGCCGCCCGCCGAGCACATCGCCATGACGAACCTCAACGAGGTGAATAAGTGGATCATTTTGCCGTATGGCCGCGGAATTGATCATCGAACCTGGGGTCGGTCCTTCTCGCTCCGGTCGACATGCGATCCTTGGGGACGAGAGATCAGGATTCCCTCTGAGCGAGGTGATGGGTGGGCAGCCGGAACCGGGAACGACGCAAGGCAAAACAGAAGGCCCGCGCGAACCGTGTCCGCGCCCAGGCGCCGGAGTCCGGGGCAGGGGCCTTCTACCAGGAGGAGCGCGGCCAGCGGGAGATGTTTCGCCGGATCGCCGATCAGCTGGTCGCGGCGGCGCTGAGCGCCCAGCTCGCCCGGGATGAGGCGGCACTGGCCGAGTACGTGGAGTTGCTCGTCGCCGCGCCGGGCGGGCCGGTCGGACGCCGAGTTGTCAATCGGTCCCTGGCCGGGTGGTTCGACCGCACCGTCGAGGCCGCCTGGCAGCGCGGCTGGCAGCCGGCTGACGTGCACCGGATCGTGAACCGTCAGGCGGGCCAGCGCCAGGCGCGACTCGCCGTCGACGCCATCGCCGGCCAGATGCGGCAATACGCGGCCGCCACCGTCGACGAGCGGTGGAAGAACCAGCTGTATGATCTTAACGCCGTTCTGTGGTGGGAGGATGACGGCACCTGGCTGGACGCCTGGGGTGACCGGGAGGGCCGGGACCGGGCGGAGGCGCTTGCCGACACCCTCGGTCTGCTCACCCTTCTGCACACCCTTCCCGCGATCGAATCCCTGTGCCCCCCACCAGGCACCACACGACGCGACCCACCAGGTCGCCCTGCGGGACGCGGCCACGGCCAGGCGGACCCGGGCCGCCGGGCCGGGGCCGGCCGGAGCGCCGACCCACGCATCCTCGACAAGGTCCGGGCGCTGCTGGCGAAGGCCGAATCGACCGGGTTCGCGGACGAGGCTGAGGCGCTGACCGCCAAGGCACAGCAGCTCATGGCCCGGCACAGCATCGACGAGGCGCTGCTCGCGGCGCGGGAGGGAACCCGCGACGAGCCGGCCGGCCGCCGGGTCGGCGTCGACAGCCCTTACGAGGCGGCCAAGGCTAGCCTGCTCGACGTGGTCGCCGGTGCAAACCGATGCCGTTCGGTGTGGACAAAGAACCTCGGGTTCGCCACGGTGATCGGTTTCCAGCCTGACCTCGACGCCGTCGAACTGCTGTACACCTCGCTCCTGGTCCAGGCGACCGCGGCGATGATGCAGGCCGGGTCCCGCCACGGGCGGTCCCGCACCCGGTCGTTCCGCCAGTCGTTCCTCGCCTCGTTCGCGGTCCGGATCGGCCAACGCCTGACGGCCGCTACCGAGCAGGCCAGTGAACAGGCCGCGGTCGAGGCGGGCGAGAGCCGGCTGCTGCCTGTGCTCGCCGCCCGTGGCGACGCCGTGAAGGAGGCAGCCGAGACGATGTTCCCGCAGGTCGTCGCCCGGGCGGTGAACGCGACCGACGGCGAGGGGTGGGCGTCCGGCCGGGCCGCCGCTGACCTCGCCTCCCTGCACACCTACGGCGAGGTGACCACCGCCCGGTCCCGACAGCAGTGAAGGGCTTCGCCGTCTCATGTGGGGTGTGGGAGTTTCTTCCAGCAGGTGATCGTGGCGGCCAGAGTGAGGAGCCCGAGGAAGTTCCGGCCATCGCGTTCGTAGCGGATGGTCAACCGGCGGTAGCCATCCAGCCAGGAGATCGTTCTCTCGCCTTTCCACCGATGCCGGCCGAGACGTTCGGTACTGTCCACCGTTGTGTTCACACTGCCCGCCGGAGACGCACCCACCTGGCTGGACACGCGTCAGGGCTGTTCGCCGCGCGCTGGATCACCGACATACCCGGGGGGGGAGCTCACTCGTCGAGTTCGTAATCGAACCAAATGTGGCGGGTGCCGTCGGAGTCGATCTCCATGCCGCCGGTGCCGCGGATGCCGGTAAGTTCGCCGGCGCCACTGGAAGGCACGATGGTGAAGAACTCGTCGTAGCGATTGGTGCCGGTGGTGGCGGCGGAGTGCACGAAGTTGAAGGCACCCTTCCTGCCGCCGAGCGTGCCGTCGAAGGACTCCATGGCCACGTAGGTGCCGACACCGCTTGAGCGGTCGAAGGCCGCGGTCAGCAGAGTGGCCGAGCGGCCCGTCAGTTCGCCGGCGTAGTGCTTCTCCATGGTCCACACGCCAACAGGCAGGCCTGTCCCGAGGGCCGGTCTGGGAGACAGTTCCGTTTGTTCGAATACGGCTACGTCGAAAGTTCCGGAAGCCTTCATGGCGGCATTGTATCGGTTACCGAATCGCCTGTGAATCAGGGCTCTTCGAAACGGATCGTATGGGATGCGGCTTCCGGACGCATGAAGCGGGCGAGGCGCTCGGCTTCTGTGGCAAGCGCTTCCCGGTCTTCGTGGCTCGGCTCGGTGAACTGCTTGAGGACGACGCAGACGGAACCGCCTTTTATCTGCTTCGTCTCCACCGACCATATTCCCGCCACGAGGCCGTCGACCAGAATCGTGGGTAACAGCTGTAGATTCGCCTTCATGTAGACGAGGCCCTTGTAGGCGTCCGGAAGGATTCTTCTGCGGTATTTCGCGTCGTAGGCGAGCAGGGCGCTGTCGAACCACGGGAGCAGCCGCACCGGAGCCGGAGTCGCGGAGTCCGGGCGCGGGGCGTCGGGGAGGTCGTACAGCGTGCGTCCCGCCTCATCGGTGAGGCGGGCGAGGCAATCGCCCAGTTTGTCGAGTACTGGCCGGATCTGCGGGACGCGGCAGCCGAGCCAGTACGCGACGTCCTCCGCCGCGGCGGGGCCGAAGGCGCGCAGATGACGCGGCACCACCTCGGAAATGGCGGCATCCGCCGCCACGCCGTCACCCGTGATCGGGGATTGCGGCGCGGCGGTGTGCTCGGCGGGGCCCTTGGCCGTGTTCCAGTTCCCGTCGGCCGGAACCCGCAGGAATGCGCTGGTACGCAGGAACAACCTGAAGGACCGCTCGCGCAGCCAGGCGACCTGCTCCGCGGCGAGTTCCTCGGGGCGCGCGGCCAGCCACTTCTCGATGAACTCTGCAATCTGCGCTCCGCTGAGCGCCTCGCCCTCGGCGAAACGGTACAGGTCCCGGCGTAGCTCGTCGAGCGGAGGCAAGCTTCGCATGGACTTCGGCAGGAAGAACCGCCAGTCGTTCGTGCCGGCATACTCGGCCACCGCCGAGTATGCCGGGTGCTCGCGGGCACTGACCAGGTGGAACGTGCCACGGAGGAGGATGCCGTTGGCGAGCTCGCGCGCGGCCAGGGCCTCGTGCACCTGCCGGACCGTCACCTCCCGCATCCGGGAGAAGAGCGCGACCGGCGGCGCGGGCCAGTACTGGGACTGCACCGCGCCGATCCGCTCGACGACCTCGGCGAGCGGCAGGTCGTACGGCTCGAGCAGGCCCTGCCTGGCCAGCAGCGCGCGGCCGAGCGCACGATCGGACAGGGCCGGACCTGGTGCCGCCTTCCCTCTCATCCGCGGCCGTCAGGAGCCGAGTTCATAGTCGAGGATGAAGGCGTGCCCGGGGGTGATCTGCGCGGTCCCGGTGATGCCGTCCAGCTCGCCGGTGCCGGAGCCCGGCAGCACGGTGATCATCATCTCGTTCTCCGCGCCGAGCGACCGGGCGTTGTGGACGAGTACGAAGCTGCCCTTGCGGCCGTGCAGCGTGCCCTCGACCCGTTCCACGCCCACGTACACGCGGGGGCCGTCGCCCTCCACCAGCTGCCCCATCACGAATTCGATGCAGCTGGTGGCGGTCAGGTCGCCGGTGAAGCTCTTGGTCCAGCGGGCGCGGGTCATCTCCGCCCCCAGCCACTCGACGGGGGAGCCCTGCCGACTGTCGATGGTGAGTTCGCTCTCAGCGCGCTGAGTCATCAGATCACCGCTCCCTTACGGCTCGCTCCGTACCCTATCCCTGACCATCCCTGACGTGCCGCCACCGCTACGAACCGATGGCGTTGCGTGTCCATGCTAGCCCCGTGCTTTCGCACATTGGGTTGCGTTGCGCCATCCGGCCTCTGTGATCTTGTTTTTGGGTCGGGGG
>NZ_CDWWXB010000100.1:0-8764 GCF_977971855.1 Frankia sp. CoWAU3
CGCCCACCATGGCCACGACCCGGCCCTGCGCCTGCAAGCGACGGACCGCAGCGACCTTCTCCTCGGGCAGGACCTCGGCGATGACGTCCTCGGCCGCGATGCCGACCTCGGCGGCGACGGACCGGGCGACCGCCTCGGCGTCCCCGGTCAGCAGGACCGGGTGCAGCCCGAGCCGACGCAGATCGGCGACGGCCGCGGCCGCGGTGGGCTTCACCGTGTCGGCGACACTGATCAGTCCACGGGGACGGCCGTCCCAGCCGACCACGACGGCGGTATGCCCGGCGGCCCGTTCCCGGTCCAGCTCGGCGGCGAGCGCGTCCGGGAGTTCCGCGAACACCTGGGGCCGCCCGACGAGCACCGCATGCCCCTCGACGGTGCCGCGCACGCCGAGGCCCGCGGTGTTCGCGAAGTCCGCGACCGGCGGCAGCACACCGACGGCCACCGCGTGCTCCCTGGCCGCGTCGGCGATCGCCCGGGCGATGGGGTGCTCGCTCGCGTCCTCCACCGCCGCGGCGAGCCGGAGCACCTCGGCGGCGTCCTCCCCGGGAGCCGGCAGCACCGCGACAACCTGCATCCGCCCGCTGGTCACCGTGCCGGTCTTGTCGAGTAGGACGGTCTGGACCCGCCGCGTCGACTCCAGCACCTCCGGGCCGCGGATGAGGATGCCCACCTGCGCACCGCGTCCCGTCCCGACCAGCAGCGCCGTCGGCGTGGCCAGGCCCAGCGCGCAGGGGCAGGCGATGATCAACACGGCGACGGCCGCGGTGAAGGCATCGGTCGCCGGCTGCCCGAGAGCCAGCCAGACCCCGAGGGTGACGAGTGCGAAAATGATCACCACCGGAACGAACACCGCCGAGACCCGGTCGGCGAGGCGCTGGACGCGGGCCTTGCCACTCTGGGCCTCCGTCACGAGCCGGGCGATGCGCGCCAGCTGCGTGTCGGCACCGACCCGGGTGGCCCGGACCACGAGCCGCCCGCCGACGTTCACCGTCGCCCCGACAACCGCGTCACCCGGGCCGGCCTCAACGGGCACCGACTCGCCGGTGACCATGCTCGCGTCCACCGCCGACAGCCCATCGAGCACGACGCCGTCGGTGGCGATCTTCTCGCCCGGACGGACGACGAACTCGTCCCCGATCCGCAGCGCCTCGACCGGGATCCGCTCCTCGACCCGTCGCGGGCCAGTCCCCCGCGCGCCGTCCGCCGGCCGGACGCGCAGCACGGTGACGTCCTTCGCCCCGAGGTGGAGCAGCGCCCGCAGGGCCGCGCCGGAACGCCGGCGGGCACGTGACTCCAGGAATCGGCCGGCGAGCAGGAACACCGTCACCCCGGCGGCGACCTCCAGGTAGAGGGCCGTGCCCGCGCCGCCGTGGGCACGGCCGCCGGTGCCGTGACCACTCCCCGAGTGGACGATCTCGCCGGCCGAGGCTTCCGGGCCCGGGAATCCGCCGGTGAACGAGAACGAGTGCCGCATCCCCGGCTCGCCCGCTCCGCCCAGGAACAGGGCGTACAGCGACCAGACGAAGGCGGCCAGCGTTCCGAGGGAGACCAGGGTGTCCATCGTCGCGACACCGTGCCGGGCGCCCCGGGCCGCGGCCCGATGGAACGGCCAGCCTCCCCAGAGCACGACCGGCGTCGCCAGGGCCAGCGAGACCCACTGCCAATAGTCGAACTGCCAGGCGGGCACCATGGCCAGTACGATCACCGGCATGGCGAGCGCCGCCGAGACCGCCAGCCGGACACGCAGCGCCCGCAGCGCCGCGCCGGGTGCGTCGTCCTGCGTGCCGCCGCCGTCCTTGGCATCCGCCGCACCCGCCACCTGCTCGGCCTCGGTGCCGGCTACGGCCTCGGTGCCAGCCGCCGTCTCGGCCCCGGTGTCAGCCGCGCGTCCGGCGGCCGGGGCCGCAGAGTAGCCCGCAGCCTGGACCACGCGGATCAGATCGTCGAGACGGACCGCGGGGGCCTCGGTGTCCGCGAGGGTCACGGTGGCCTTCTCGGTGGCGTAGTTCACCGAAGCGGTGACGCCGTCCAGCTTGTTGAGTTTGCGTTCCACCCGCGCGGCACACGATGAGCAGGTCATCCCGCCGATCGCGAGCTCGATCCGCGCGGGGTGACCCCTTCCGACGTCGAGAGTGGTCATCAGCTCTCCCCTTACGGCGGATTCCTGACGGCGGACCGGAAGGTACCGCCGGTCACGGGCGGTGGGAGCGGACACACCCGCCGACCACCGGCACCGTTGGCACCACCGAAGCGCTACGCCCGCCCGACAAGCTCGTATCCGGCCTCCGCAACGGCCTCCCGGACGGCGCTGTCCTCGACGACGCCATCGCTGACGAGGGTGACCCGACCCTCGGCCAGGTCCACGGCGACGTCCGACACGGTCGGCAGCCGCGCGAGCTCCTCGGTCACGGATCGGACGCAGTGCTGGCAGGTCATCCCGGCCACCGTGTAGGTGGTCGTGTAGGCGGTTGTCGTCATGGCCGTTCCCGTCTCCTCGTCTCCTCTTGTAAGCCGCCCCCGGTCCCGATGGATCTGCCCGACCCACCGGCGCCCGTCCCACCTCCCGAACATACCCTCCCCCCGTATGGTGTACCAGTACCCGGTGGGGGTATCTTCCGAACCAATGGCCGATCATCACGGGGGAGATCCCACCCACGCCGACACGGGAAGGCCGCGACGCACAGCCCCACCTTGGCCAACCCGCCGGCCCACTTCGGGCAACATGCCGAACACTTTCCGCGCATGTCGAGCTTCCGGCACCATCGTGGAGAGCAGGCGCGCGGGACTGTGACCGGATGGGCCGCCAGCTGGGCGACGGGAGCGCATCACATCAGCGCATCGCAATACGGCCGGGTGGTCCAGAGTCCATCAGATCCTGCGCGGACGGACGACCGGCACATCAGCCGGGCATCCACGACCCGGCACGTCGGGGCGCCGTCTCGCGGTGGTCACCCACCGGTCCGGCGCGGCCCGCTCCGTTGAGCGCGGCCTCCCGCCCGGATGCCTGTCCAGAAACCTGCCGGCGGACAGGAATCGTCACCGAGGGGGACGGTCAGCGGGCGGCGGCCAGGCGGCGGGCAACCTCGGTGGCCCAGTAGGTCAGGATGATGTCCGCCCCGGCCCGGGAGATCGCGGTCAGCGTCTCGTCGATCGCCCGGTCCCGGTCGATCCACCCGGCCGCCGCGGCGGCCTCCACCATCGCGTACTCGCCCGACACCTGGTAGGCCGCCACCGGTACGTCCACCGTGTCGGCCACCGCCCGCAGCACGTCCAGGTAGGCCAACGCCGGTTTCACCATCACCGCGTCCGCGCCCTCGGCGAGGTCGAGCGCGGCCTCGCGCCGGGCCTCCTCGGCCGAGCGAGCCGGATCCTGCTGATAACCGGTCCGGTCCCCGAACTGCGGGGCGCACTCGGCGGCCTCGCGAAACGGCCCGTAGAACGCCGAAGCGTACTTCGCCGAGTAGGCGATGATCGGCAGGTCGACGAAGCCCTCCGCGTCCAGCGCGGCCCGGATCGCGCCGACCTGGCCGTCCATCATCCCGCTCGGCGCGACGACCTCGGCACCCGCACGGGCCTGCGCTACGGCGATCGCGCCGTAGCGCGCCAGGGTGGCGTCGTTGTCGACCTCCCCGGAGTCGGTGAGCAGACCGCAGTGCCCGTGGTCGGTGTACTCGTCCAGGCACAGGTCCGTCATCAGGACAACGTCGCCACCGACCTCGGAGGCAAGATCGGCGAGCGCGAGCTGGACGATGCCGTCCGGGTCGTCGGCGGCCGAGCCCCAGGCGTCCTTCTCCGCGGGCACACCAAACAGGATGAGCCCGCCCACGCCGGCCTCGACGGCCTCGACGGCCGCCCCCCGCAGCGAGGAGCGGGTGTGCTGGACGACACCAGGCATCGAGGCCAGCGGAACGGGATCGGCCACGCCCTCCTTGACGAACATCGGCAGCACCAGGTCGGACGGGTGTAACCGCACGTTCGAGACCAGCCGGCGCAGCGCGGACGAGCGGCGCAGCCGGCGGGGACGTGCCGTCGGATAGCCGGCCTCGGCCCCGTTCCCCCGGGCCTGCGCCCTCACCGCCGCGAGCCTCGCCGTGGCTTCGGCAACCGCGCAGCGAGCGGCCCGATCTTCCCGAGCTCCTCCCGGTGTTCGGCAGCGAACTCCGCCAGCGCCCCGACAAGGGCGGGGATGGACGCCTCCGGAGCCTGCACGTCGACGCGCAGCCCGAGCTCCTGGGCAGTGGCGGCCGTCGCCGGACCGATCACGGCGATCACCGTCGTCTCGTGGGGCTTGCCGGCGATGCCGACCAGGTTGCGCACGGTCGAGGATGAGGTGAAGACGACCGCGTCGACCCGGCCGCCCTTCAGCGCCTCCCGGATGGATGCGGGCGGCGGAGCGGCACGCACGGTGCGGTAGGCCGTCACGTCATCGACCTGCCAGCCGCGTTCCTTCAGGCCGGCAACCAGGGTCTCGGTGGCGATGTCGGCGCGCGGCAGCAGCACCCGGTCGAGCAGGTCGAGGGTGTCGTCGAAGTCCGGCCAGTCCGCCAGCAGCCCCTCGCTGGACTGCTGCCCGGACGGGACGAGATCGGGCCGGATACCGAAGGTGCGCAGCGCGTCGGCCGTCGCCTCGCCGATCGCCGCAACCTTGACCCCCGCGAACGCGCGGGCGTCGAGGCTGCGTTCCTCGACCTTCTCCTGCACCGCCTTGACCGCGTTGACCGAAGTGAAGGCCACCCACTGGTAGCGCCCAGAGACCAGACCGGTGATCGCGCGCTCCATCGGGGCGGCGGTCCGCGGGGGCTCGACGGCGATCGTCGGCACCTCCAGCGGGCTTGCGCCGTGCGAACGCAGCAGGTCGGACAGGATCGCCGCCTGTTCCTTGGTCCGCGGGACCAGCACCGTCCAACCGAACAGCGCCCGGGTCTCCCACCAGGAGAGCTTGCCGCGGGTCGCGACCACCGGGCCGATGGACAGCACGACCTGGGTGATCGGGGTGGGGGCCGCGGTCAACAGCGGTGCCGTGTCCGCCTCGACCCGGTCGAGCGTCGAGGTGACGGTGCGCTGGTCGGTGGTGGTGCCGTCCACGGTCACCGCGATCGGGGTGTCACCGGGCCGCCCGTGCTCGACGAGCGCCGCCGCGACCTTGCCGACCTCCGTCGGTGCCGCCGTGACCACGAGGGTGCCCGGGGTCTGGGCGAGGGCACCCCAGTCCAGGTCACCGGGGGAGGAGATCGGCGCACCGAACCCGCCGAAGCCGCCCGGGGCACCGAGGCCCAGCGGCGAGCCGAACCCGCCGGTTCCCAGGCCACCGCCGAGCCCGCCCCCGAGACCGGCGATCGGCCGTCCGCCCAACCGCGAGGCCCCGAACGGAGGACCGGTGAGCGGACCCACCGGCTCGCTCCCGCCGAACGGCGAGGACGCCGGCACGGTGCCCGACGACGAGAAGACCCCGGAGGTGCTGGCGAAGGTGACCGGCACGCCCGGGGCGACCCCGGCGTAGGTCGCGACCGCGGCGCCGGTGAGGATGCCGGGCACCACCCGATAGGGGATCTTGGCCTTCGCGAGCGCCTGGGCGTCCGCGGCGCCGATGCGGGTCAGCCACGGATCGGAGGCGTAGAGCCGGACCACCTTGTCACCGGCACGGGCCCTGCTCACCACCGCGGCGGTCGCCGCCTCCGCGTCACGGACCGGCTTCGGCGCCTCGAGGTCGCCGATGCGCAGCACTTCGGCGGTGAGGTTCTCCACCACCGCCGGCGCCACCTCGGGATCGGCCACCACCAGGTCGGCGGCGGCCAGGGTCTCGACCGCGAGGACGGTGAGCAGTCCGGGGTCACGCGGTCCGGCACCCACCAGGGCGACCGGGGAGACGGGCTTCTTCGTTCGTCGGGTGGCCATGCTCAGCGGGTTCCCATCAGCGAGTGTGCTCCGGCGGACAGCATGTCGTCCGCGAGGCGCTGCCCAAGCGCCTCCGGGTCGACGGCGGATCCGGTGACGTCACGCCGGAGGACATCGCTTCCGTCCGGCGCGGCGACGACCGCCCGCAGGCACAGACGACCCGCGGGAGGCGCACCGCCGGCCTCCGCCGCGGCTCCTTCGGCCGGCTCCGGAAGAAGCTCGGCCAAGGCGCCGACCGGGGCAGTACAACCAGCTTCGATGCCGGCGAGGAACGCGCGTTCCGCTCTGACCGCGACGGACGACGATGCGTCATCGAGCACAAACCGTAGCAGCTCGGCGAGGCCCGTATCGACGGGCCGGCCGCCATCTGACCACGTTTCGCCGCCGGTTTGTCCCACAGCGGGACCTGAACCCGGCCCGGCGGGCACCAGAGCGCGCGCCGGACCGGCCACGACGAGCCCGGCACCGCCCGTGCACTCGATCGCCAGGGCTCCCTGGCCGGGCGCGGGCAGCATCACCGTGGGTTCGAGGATCTCGGCGACGGCATCGAGCCGGTCGAGCCGCGCCAGCCCGGCATGCGCGAGGACGACCGCGTCCACCTCACCGTCGATGGCCTTCTTCAACCGGGTGTCGACATTGCCGCGGATCGTGACGACCTCCAGCCCGAGGCCGAGAGCACGCAGCTGCGCGGCGCGACGTGGGGATCCAGTCGCGATCCGGGCGCCGGCCCTGAGCTCGGCCAGGCGCCGCCCGCTCGGGGCGACCAGCACGTCCCGGGGGTCCGCCCGCGGCGGGACCGCGGCGAGCACCAGACCGGGTGGGGTGGCCGTCGGAAGGTCCTTCAACGAGTGGACCGCCAGGTCGATCTCGCCGGACAGCAGGGCGTCGCGCAGCGCGCTGACGAAGACGCCGGTCCCGCCGATCTGGCTGATCTCCCCGGACGAGCGGTCCCCCGCCGTGACGATCGGCACCAGCTCGACGGCGCAGCCCACCCGCGCCCGCAAAGTGGCAGCGACCGTCCCGGACTGGGCCAGCGCCAGCGCCGAGCGCCGTGTTCCCAGCCGCAGCCGGCGGCCGGCGAAACGGGCCAGCAGGTCGGCGCCGGTACCCGTGGCGCCGGTACCCGTCGGATCGGTACTCGTCGGATCGGTACTCGTCACGAACACTCCAGCAGATCAAGGTCAGGCACGGACACCACGGCGGGCACCTCACGCGGCAGATCGAACAGTTCCCGCAGGGCCTCGGCGTAGGCGTCCCCACCGGGCGCCCCGGCCAGCTCCTGTACCCGCACGGTCGGGGCGTGCAGCAGCTTGTCGACGACGCGCCGGACCGAGCCCTCCACCAGGCTCCACTCCCGATCGTCGAGGTCGGGTAGGCGGGTGTGCAACCGGGCGAGCTCGCTACGCACCACGGCGGCGGCGTGGGCCCGCAGCGCGACGACGGTCGGCGCCACCCGGCCCGCCCGCCGGCGGTCGAGGAAGCTCGCGACCTCGGCGGCGACCAGCGCGCGGACCGCCTCCACGTCGTGCGTCACCTGGGCGCCGTCCAGCGCGATGCGCAGTGCGTCCAGGTCGATCAGACTCACCCCGGGCAGCTCGCGCACCCCCGGGTCGATATCGTGCGGCAGGGCCAGATCGAGGAAGACCAGCGGGCGCCCTGCCCGGCCGGGCAGGGCCGCGGCAACCAGCTCGTGCTCGACAACGAGACCGCTCGCGCCGGTCGAGGAGATCACCAGGTCCGCCATGGTGATCTCGTGGGCCAGGTCAGTGAGACCGACGACCCGGGCCTCGTGGGCCTCGGCGACGCGGGCCGCCCGGGCGGCGGTCCTGTTCGCGATCACGACCTCTCCGGCGCCGGCTCGCCGGACGGTCTGCGCGGCCAGCGATCCCACCGCGCCGGCACCGATGAGCAGCACCCGGGCCCCGGCCAACCGCGGGGGTTCGGGCGTCACGGCGTGCCGCAGCCCCTCGGCCGCGGCTCCTCCCCCGTCCAGCGCCCGCCCGCCCGGCGGCGCCACCAGCACGGCCGGAACCTCGCTGTGGAGGTCCAGGCCGGAAGCGGCCAGCCGGACACCCACCGAGACAATGGAGGCGCCGGCCGCATCGATGGACGTCTCGGAGTGGGCCCGCTTGCCGACCCGCAGCGCGGCCTGGAACAGGCCGGACAGCGCGCTGCCCGCCACCCCGGCGGCCTGACCGGCCCGGAAGGCCGTGCGTACCTGACCGAGGATCTGGCTCTCCCCGACGAGCATGGAGTCCAAGCCGCACACCACCGAGAACAGGTGCCCGATGGCCCGCGCCTCGTGGTGGACGTACAAGTGGCCGGCAAGATCACCGAGGTCGATCCCACAGATCCGGCTGAGCTGGTCGGAGATGTCGGCGACCCCGCCGTGGAAGGTCTCGACCTCGGCATAGATCTCGATGCGGTTGCACGTCGAGAGCACCACAGCCTCGCTGACGTGGGTGCCCTCGGCCAGATCGTGCAGGACCTTCGGGATGTCCTCGGCCGAGACCGAGGTGCGTTCGAGCAACGACGTGGGCGCGGTCTGGTGGTTGAGCCCGACCACCAGGAGGCTCACGACGCCTCACCTCCGGCCATCAGCGCTCCCGCGGCCGGCAGCGTCCCGCGCGCCGGCGATCCAGGCTCCGCGGTGTGCTCCAGGCGCACCGCACCCGGTTCCCCCTCCCGATCATCCCGGGTCGGCCGATCGTCCCGAGCCATCCCGGCCGGACGAGCTGCCCCCGCCGGACGAGTCATGCCTACTTGCCGAGTCACCCGCACGACCTCATCCGTATCGGTCTCCAGCCTGCCCGCGGAGGGCTCCGTCCCGTCCGCGCTCGTCACCCCGTCCAGGCCCGCTGCCCCGAGC
>NZ_CDWWXB010000100.1:8909-11478 GCF_977971855.1 Frankia sp. CoWAU3
GCCGGGCGCGCCCGGCGCGGCGGCACGGCGTCACGCCCGGAGCCGGCGCCCGGTGTGGATCTCGCGCCCCGTCTCGGTGATGTGTCCCGTGCCGGCGACGGACGTTTACGTGCTTCATGGAACGAGAGGATCTGCAGTTCCACGGCAAGGTCGACTTTACGCACGTCCACACCGTCGGGTACCGAAAGCACCGTGGGGGCGAAGTTGAGGATGCTGGTGACCCCGGCAGCGACCAGACGATCACACACCCCCTGCGCCGCGGCGGCCGGCGTGCAGATCATCCCGATCGTGACCTGACCCTGGACGATCACCTGTTCGAGATCGCCGACGGGACTGACGACAACCTCACCGACCCGCTCGCCGACTCGCTCGGGATCCGCGTCGACCAGGGCCACGATCCGAAAGCCCCTGGCATAAAAGCCGCCGTAACCCGCCAGGGCGTGGCCGAGGTTGCCGACTCCCACCAGCACAACCGCTCTGTCCTCGGTGAGGCCCAGTTTCGCGGCGATGCAGTCGAGCAGGACATCCACCTCGTAGCCGACGCCCCGCGTGCCGTAGGAACCGAGATGGGACAGATCCTTGCGAACCTTGGCCGGAGTGACTCCGGCGGCGGCCGCGAGCGTGTCCGAAGACACAGTATAAACCCCGCTTTCCGCCAATGTCGTCAGCACCCGGAGGTAGAGCGGAAGCCGCGCGACCGTCGCCTCCGGAACGTCGGAGGAACGCCTGGAAGCCGTGTCACTACGTGTACGTCGCCGGATCACCGCCGGGCGACGCCGTGGTTGACTCATCCGCGGCTCCGATCTCTAGGCGCGCGGTTACGCCCGGAGCTATGGGCCCGAATCCGTGGCCCCGCCGACACCCAGCGTGCGGTAGCCCCGGCGTGCGGTAGTCGGCGCCACAAGTCGGCTGTCCTCGGGCAGTGTACGACTTCGTGAAGGGATTCACGAAGTGCCGAGGAGAGCCGGCCCCCTGATCAGCGACCACCCTTGGCAGGGCGCAGCGCCCACCGGCCGCCGGCGAGCGCCCGCCGCAGCCGGTCCTCCTCCACCCGCCAGTAACCGTGTTCCCGGCCGTCGAGCAGGATGACCGGTACCCGGTCGCCGTAGGCGTCGGCAAGCTGGGGATCGGCGTCGACATCGGCCTCCCGCCACCCGACCTGCTCCTGCTCGGCGACCCGGACGACCGCCGCCCGCGCGGTGTCGCACAGATGACATCCCGTCCGGGTGAGTAGTGTGATACGCACACCGTTGCGGCCGGAATCCGCCTGTTCCAACCCGTCGTCCATTCCACGATGGTAGGCGCGATCCCCGTCGCCGCCGAGTGGCTTTCCGAACCGCTCGGTGGGACCGAGGCCCGTTCAGGGGCCCGGCCCCGGCGTGCGGTCCGGTCCGGACCTCGCCGGAAGACGCCCCCGCCTGCGCCCGGACGATCTCCGACTTCCCGCGCTCCCTCCTCCGGCTACACTCAGCTACTAACGGAACCATGTGCGCCGGGCTTTCCGGCCCACCTTGCCGCGACCGCATCCTCCGGAGCCCGGGCTGTGACCGAATGCACGCTCGCCGACCTCGCCGACCTCGCCGCCGGTCTCGTCGCCCCGCGCTGCGGCTCCCTCCGCAGGCAGGACGCGATGTCCCCGGTGGGCGCCAGGGAGGACCGCGAGCGAGTCGGAGACCCTCAGGGCGATCCGGCCGACGACGACCGGACGGCGCTCGTCGACCGGGCCCGGCGAGGTGACGTCAACGCCTTCGGGCTGCTCTACGACCGGTACGCCAACCTCGTGTTCCGGTACGCGCTGTACCGGCTGGGCGGGGATCCGGTGGCCGCCGAGGACATCGTCAGCGAGACCTTCCTGCGTGCCTTCCGCTCCATCGGCACGTTCCGGTGGCAGGGGCGGGACATCGGTGCCTGGTTCATCACCATCGCTCGCAACCTGCTGGTCGATCAGGCCCGCTCGGCGCGGTGCCGGTTCGAGATCCCGACGGCGGACATCCTCGCCGCGGCCGAGCACCGAGCCACGGCGCTGACGGTACCGAGCCCCGAAGAGTCGATCCTGGCCGTGCTGACCCGCCGCGAACTGCTCGACGCCGTCCGCGAACTGCGCCCGGACCAGCAGGAGTGCGTCGCGCTCCGGTTCCTCGAAGGGCTGTCGGTCCGCGAGACCGCGCTGGCCATGGGCCGTAACGAGGGGGCGGTCAAATCCTTGCAGTTCAGAGCAATTCGGACACTTGCCCGCGCCCTTCCCGCAGCAGGCACGGCCTGACCTCCGGGCCCCTCGCCGTGAGCGATATCCCAGATCACGTCGCAACCCCGGCCCGGTCGTTGTTCCACCGGCACTTTCCCGCCGTCACGTTCGAGCGGCGGCCGCCGCGAAGTCGTGCCGCACCGTACTCTGACGGCGTGCCGGCGAACCATGGCGTGGATCGCGGCGCGCGGAGGTGGCGACAAGGGGTGGGTGGCGGCCCCGGTCACTTCCCGAGCCGAGCCCTTGCTCCGCCCCGGACAGCATGGAGTTGACGATGAGGGTGCGACGACGCAGGGACCTGGCCACGACGAGGCAGGCCGCCGA
>NZ_CDWWXB010000100.1:11977-12783 GCF_977971855.1 Frankia sp. CoWAU3
TTCTTCGACGTGGACAACACCATGATGGCGGGCGCCTCGATCTTCTACTTCGCCCGCGGCCTGGCCGCCCGGGACTTCTTCAACTCGCGTGACCTGATCCGGTTCGGCTGGCAGCACATCACCTACCGGCTGCGTGGGCTCGAGGACCCGAGCGGCATCCGGGATGCTCGGGAGACCGCGCTCGCCTTCGTCGCCGGGCGCACGGTGGCCGAGATCGTCCGTTACGGCGAGGAGATCTACGACGAACGGATGGCCGAGCAGATCTACTCGGGTACGCACGCGCTCGCCCAGCAGCACCTTGACGCGGGCCAGCGAGTGTGGCTGGTCACGGCCACCCCGGTCGAGCTCGCCTCGGTCATCGCCCGGCGGCTGAACCTCACCGGCGCCCTCGGCACGGTCAGTGAGGTCTCCGCCGAGGGCACCTATACCGGCCACCTGGTCGGCGGCCTGCTGCACGGCCAGGCGAAGGCCGAGGCCGTGCAGGCACTCGCCGAGCGGGAGGGCCTGGACCTGTCCCGGTGCTGGGCCTACTCGGACTCGATCAACGATCTGCCCATGCTCTCCCTGGTGGGCCACCCGGTCGCGATCAACCCGGATCCGGATCTGAAGACCGTGGCCCGGGAACGCGAATGGCCGATCAAGGACTTTCGCACGGCCCGTAAGGCAGCCAAGATCGGCATTCCGACGGCAGCCGGGGTGGGCGCGCTCGCCGGCGGGGTCGCCGCCGGCATGGCGTTGCGGCGCCGGGCCGCAGGCGTCTAGAGCACCTTCGGCGTCGGGAAAGAACCTAGCGGGAGTTTCCTAGA
>NZ_CDWWXB010000101.1:0-2434 GCF_977971855.1 Frankia sp. CoWAU3
ACACATCGCCGGAGACCGCCGCCGGACACTCCAATTCATAGCCACTTAACGCAACAGGCCGTCACACCACGCGACCTTCGCGCAGCCCTGGCCGACGCCACGGGCGCCGTCGACGCCCACATCGGGGAAGCCGCCGAGATCGCCGCTCGAACAGGCGAGACGGACGTCTTCCACCTGCACTTCGGCCCGGCCAATGTGGCGGTTTGGCGCCTCAGTATCGCAGTCGAGCGGGGCGACGGCGGGAAGGCGCCCGAGATCATGCGTGGTGTGGATACGTCGGTGCTCGGTTCCGGACGTCGCCGCGCACAGTTCCTCACCGATTTCGGCCGAGGACTTGCCCAGTCACGCGGCAAGGACAAACAAGCCCTCGCGGTACTCCGCGAAGCGGAACGGCTCGCGCCAGAGCTGGTCCGGACTCACCCGCTCGTGCGGGAGACTGTTGCCGTCATGCTCCAGCGTGCCAGAGCGAACGTCGGAGGATGTGATCTACGCGGACTGGCCTACCGAATGGGCATCGCTTGACATAGCCACGGGCCGGCGGGATGGAGGGGAGTGGTGGACCGTTGGCCACGTGGGAGCACGGGTTGTCGGATTCGTGTCCTGTTTTCGTGTGTTCGGGGTTTGTTGTCCGGCTGGGCCGGGTATGATGGGTTCAGGTCGGCGGGGCGGCGTTTCCGAGTGTTCCATCACGCCACATTTCCCCTGGGCCTTACTGGTACCGCCGCTGGGCGTATCCCGCCGGTCAGTAGCCCGCTCCCGAACGACACAGCGCCTGCCCGGTCTGGGTCAGTCCGTGGCGCTGCTGGGCGTATTCCCCCGCCTGGTGTGATTACTATACGTTGATGGTACCTTCGACATGTTAATGCTCCCGGAAGGTGTGGTTCTGCTCGGGGTCGAGGACCTCCAGCAGCGCCGCCGTCGGGTCCCCCCGGTAGTCGGCGCCCAGCTTGTCGACCTCGTCGAGCAGCACCACCGGATTCATTGAACCCGCCTCGCGGATCGCCCGGACGATGCGGCCGGGCAGCGCGCCGGCGTAGGTCCGCCGGTGACCGCGGATCTCCGCCTCGTCCCGCACACCGCCGAGGGCGACCCGGACGAACGACCGGCCCATGCCCTCCTGGACGTCGCGACGGATGGTCTCCGCGACGTCCAGTTCGGCCAGATGGTTCTTGGTCCACGCCAGCAGCCGTTCAAGCCTCGCAGCGACGTCCACGGTGCCCAGCAGCTCGATCTTCTGCGCGGTGGTCAGGTAGGAGGCGTAGCCGGCGGTGTCGGCGAGCGCCGATGGATCGGTGATCGCCGCGACGGAGTCAACGACCTGCCAGGCGCCGCGCTGGCGCAGCAGGTCGGTGACCAGGGCGCGGTACTCCTTCGCCAGGTTCTCGACCTTCGCCGGGTCCTCGCCGCTCCGCGCGGCAGCGGTGTCCGTCGGAGCGTCGAGAGCGCCGGACGGCGGCCCGGCCCCCTCGTTCACCACGGCTCCCTCGTTCACCACGGTGTCGACCCACACGGCGTCGACCCAGGTGACGTCGCCAGGACCCGAGCGCACGCCGCCGACATGGGCCCGGGCGGTTCCGCGGACGATCGCGGCCGAGCCCCCTCGCGGCAGCCGGCCGACCTGTTCGATCACCCCGACGGCGGCCACGTCGGCGAGCGTGCCGTCGGTCCTGGGAACCAGCAACACCTCGGCGGGCCCGCCCGCCGGCTGGCTGGAGATCCCCGGCGCCCGCGCGTCGGGAGCGCCGCGGGATCCGCCGGCACGGGCGGCTTCGACGGTGGATCGGATCTCACCATCGGACATGTCGAGAGACACGACCATGCCCGGTAGCACGACGGCGTCGTCGAGGTGCAGGACGGGCAGCACCCGGATCTGTGGCATGTGGCCCACCCTGACGTGAGGAAGTTGAGTCACTCACACTAAAGTCCTTTCAGCTTGCCGTTGTTCCCAGGGTTGATCGCTGATGGCGAACGCTTCCCGCTCGCGCCCTGATGATCAAAAAATTCGCGGGAAGGATCGAGGGTGGCCCGTGGTTGCGCGGGTTGGTAGTTGCATCTACAAGTAGAGGCGCCGGGATGAGCTGCTCGACCTGCTCGACCTGCGCCCTGAGCCCGCCAGGAGGACGACATGCCTGCCGTCACCGCCGATACCGTCCGTCTGCCGCGGCTGGCTGAGCCCGCGCTCGGCGAGGTCGACCGTCCGGTGCGGAGGATGACCACCGCGCCCACCGGGTTGGAGGGCGAGGGCTTCCCGGTGCGTCGGGCCTTCGCCGGAGCACGGCTCGCCGAGCTGGATCCGTTCATCCACATGGACGAGATGGGCGCCGTCGACTACGGGCCGGGCGAGCCCAAGGGAACCCCGTGGCATCCCCACCGCGGATTCGAGACCGTCACCTACATGATCGACGGAACCTTCCAGCACCAGGACTCGCACGGC
>NZ_CDWWXB010000101.1:2928-8588 GCF_977971855.1 Frankia sp. CoWAU3
GCGGGCATCCTCCACATCGAGACGCCGCCGGAGGAGCTCGTCGTCAGCGGCGGCCTGTTCCACGGTGTCCAGCTCTGGGTGAACCTCCCGGCGAAGGACAAGTTCTCCCCGCCGCGGTACCAGAACCTCGAGGGTGGCCAGGTCTGCCTGGTGTCCTCACCGGACGGCGGTGCCCTGCTGCGGGTCATCGCCGGTGACACCGGGGGCCACCGGGGCCCGGGTGCCACGCATACCCCGATCTCCGTCGTCCACGCGACGCTGACCCCCGGCGCGGCGGTGCGCGTGCCGTGGAACCCCGAGTTCAACGCCCTCGCCTACGTCCTCGGTGGCCGGGGGACGGTGGGCCCGGACGCCACGGCGACCCGGGCCGGTCAGCTTGCGGTCTTCGGAACGGGGGATCTGCTCGGTGTCACCGCGGACGACCGGCAGGACGCGTCCTCGCCGAACCTCGAGGTCCTGCTGCTGGGCGGTCGGCCGATCCGGGAACACGTCGAGGTGTACGGCCCGTTCGTCATGAACACCCGGGCCGAACTGCGCCAGGCCGTCGAGGACTATCAGGCCGGCCGGCTTGGGGTCATTCCGGCGAACGCACTTATGCCGCATCGCGTCTGAACCCGACGACATTCCGGGGTTCGGGCAGCCGCCGGGCCCGTGCTGTCGGTGGTCCCCGAACCGGACGCCAGGCGGTCAGTCGGTGGGTTCGACCCGGCCGTCCTCGGGCCGGCCCGTCGCCCACCTCTCCTCAATGCGGCCGTACTTCCAGACCAGCAGAGCGGCGGCCCAGGTGGCGACGAACAGGCCGACGACGAAGTAGCCGATGACGTTGAGATCCAGACCCGCGATCCAGCCCCAGAACTCGCCGGTGAGATGTGCCTTCTCGGCGAGGATGCCGAGCAGTTCGACGCTGCCGATGAGGAACGCGACCGCGACGGACAGCCCGGTAATGGTGATGTTGTAGTAGAGCTTGCGGACCGGTTGGGAGAAGGCCCAGGCATAGGCGAAGTTCATGAACGAGCCGTCGATGGTGTCGAGCAGGCTCATGCCGGCGGCGAACAGGATCGGCAGGACGAGGACGGTGTACCAGGGCAGGCCGGCCCCGGCGGCGAGGAGGAGCAGGGCGACCTCGGTGGCGGTGTCGAAGCCGAGACCGAACAGCACGCCGAGCGGGTACATCTGCCAGGGTCGGGTGACCGCCCTGGTGAAGCGGCCGAGGACGCGGTTCATCAGCCCGCGGGAGTTCAGCTGCTCTTCCAGGCCGGCCTCGTCGTACCCGCCGCGGCGCATGTCCCGGAAGACCCTGATGATGCCGAGGAGAATGCCGAGGTTGAGCGCGGCGATGGCGTAGAGAAAGCCGCCGGAGACGGCGGCGCCGATCCAGGCGGTGATGTTGTGCAGGGTCGAGCCGTCGGCTTCGATCTGCCCGGCCAGGGAGCGGACGCCCACGCTGAACAGCAGCATCAGGGCGAACACAATCGTGGAGTGGCCGAGGGAGAAGAAGAAGCCGACGGACAGTGGGCGCTGACCGTCGGTCATGAGTTTGCGGGTGGTGTTGTCGATCGCGGCGATGTGGTCGGCGTCGAAGGCGTGGCGCAGGCCGAGGACGTAGGCGGTGACTCCGAGACCGACCCCGAAGACCTGGCCGTCGGCGCCGAAGCGGTAGTGGTGCGGCGCGATGATTGCCGTGAGCGTCACCCAGCCGATCACGTGTAGCCCGACGATGACCGCGGCCATGCCGCCGACACGCGCCCACTCCCGGCGGTCGAGCGCCCCGCGGACCCGGGTGGTAAGGCCTCCCCTCGGCATGGTGCCGGCCTGCGCGACCATGGCAGGTCTCCCCTCGCGGTGCACGCCGACGTGGACGGGGAAGTTTTTGTGCGGCGGGCAGAGGAACGATAACCAGATCATGGATGCTTCTGCAACTTAGTTGCAGAAGCATCCATGATGCGGAGCTTTGCCGCCGCCGCCGCGAGCCGCGGCCCCCGGTCGCTGGGCATCTCCGGTCGCCCGACCTTCAGCGGCCCGGAGGCTCCTCCCCCGGGCCCGTCCGGGGAGACGGCTGCCCCGCCGCGCGCCGTCGTTGCAGCTGGGCGACGAGCTGGTCGCTCGCCAGCAGCAGCACCGTGAGCCAGGAGACCGTCGCCACCTTCCCGAACGCGGCGACCCAGTCTCCGTCCGTCGGCAGCGCATGCCGGGCCTGCACCTGCAGCACGTACAGGGCGCTGACGCCCAGGCAGACCACCGGGCCGACGCGGGTCAGCAGCCGGCCGCGGGGCACGAGCAGCGCCACGGCCGTCGCCAAGGCGACGATGACCCCCGCTACCGGAGAGACCAGCACCGCCGAGAGCAGACCGATCCCCAACACGGCGAGCACGGTGGTGCGCGGGCCGACACGCCCCGCCCGGACGGACCACGGCTCGACTGTCGGCAGATCCGGCTCCGGTGCCCGGGACGACCGCGTGGCCACAGTCGCGCGGGCTCGGCGGGTGTAGAAGATCACCAGTGCTAGGGAGAGCAGCACCGTCACCGCGGACAGCGCCAGGGCGAACCACACGATCCGTTGTGGGGTCCAGGTCAGCGTGACGGTGAACCCAGCGGCCGTCGGGGTGATCCGCCAGCCGTTCGCGTAGCCGTCTACCAGCCTGGGGGTGCCCAGGTCGGCGCCGCCCACGGTCGCCTTCCAACCCGGGGAGAGGCTCTCCGCGAGCACCAGCCAGAACGGGGTACCGGGCCGCGCCCCCGTCACGTCGACGGTGAAGGATGTGTCGCCGGCCGATCGGACCGTCACCCGTGGCGTGGCGGCCGACGTCGTTCCGGTGGTGCCCGCCGTTCCCGTGGTGCCCGTCGCGGCCGGTGGGGTCCCGGCGGGGGAGACGGCGGAGGCGGCGCCGGTCGCGTCCAGCCACGGGCCGCCGCCGACGTCCGAGGCCAGCAGCAGGCGATCGAGATCGATGCCGGCGAGGGCCCCGTCGGCGGTCCGGATCACGTGCTCCCCCGGGCCGAGGGTGACCGGCTGGCCGCAGGTGGCGACGGTCAACCCGAGCCGGTTGACCGCGTCGGCGGTGCCCCCGGTGACCTGCACCCCCACCGGCTGACCGTCGATGCTCAGCAGGTCGGTCCGGCAGGGCGCGGGGATCTGGGCCGGCAACAGCCCCGTCGCGGTGCTCCCTGCCGTGCCTGCCGTGCCTGCCGTACCCGCCGTGGGCTGACCGGTGCCCGCGGCGCCGGTCGCGAGGCCGGGTATCCCGATCTCGGCGAGGCCCACCGGCATCGCCAGCGGCGAGCGGCTGATGGGGTCGATGCTGGTGACGGTCCGGGCATCGTCGATGACGAACTTCCACGTGCTGCCGGTGACGGCCGGGAAGGTGAGGGTCACCTCGCGGGTGCCCCCGCGCGCCGAGGTGTCGGTGACCGCAGGCACGGTCACCGCGCCGACCCGCTGGCCGTCGACCTCGATCCCGATGCGGGTCGGGATCGAGTGCCGACCGTCGGCGACGATCGACATCGTCATCGACGAGACCGTCAACGGGGTCGGCGAGGCGACCTGGATCCAGCTGCCTCGCGGGTTGCCGATGCCCGGGCTCCACGCGGTGGCCGGGTTTCCGTCGAAGGCGCTCGACGCCCGCGCGGCGAGCGATCCCGGCAGCCGGCCGGAGGAGGTCACCGCCGGGAGGGTGGCCGGGCGGCCCAGCACCTGGTCGACGCGATCGTCGGGGGAGTAGGCGGAGACGCGGGCGGTGCCGGTGAGCGCGAACGTCCGGGCCGTCGGCAGGGAGAACGACCGGCTGATGACCGACTCGGTGTCCTGCTTGAACGGTTCCGACGGGTTGGCCCGGTCCCGGGACACCTCCAGTGCCAGCCGGTGGCCGAGGGAGGCGGCACCGGCGGCGTCGAGGCTGTCACTCGGCATCCGCAGCACCTCCTCGGCCGTCAGCGGTGCCCCGTTTGCTTCGGGGATGGCGACCTCGGCGAACCCGACCGCGGAGACGTTGTCGTAGCTGCGCTGCCGGCCGGTGTTCGTCGCGTCGATGTGGATGCGTAACGTCCGGAAGGCCCGGGTGGGGAAGCGCACGACCTGCCCGGCGGCGGTGCGGGAGGCGTCGGTGAGCGCGACGGTCACCGGGGAGCCGCCGTCGAAGGTCAGCGTCGCCCGGGTGATCCACCGGTTGCGCGGCCCGGTCAGCGGCTGGACGAGGCGGATCTGGTTCGTCGTCGTCGGCTCGGCCAGCGTGGTCTGCCAGGCCTCCCCGGTCGGGTCGGTGAAGGCGCCGACCCGCCACGCGGTGCCCGGGTCGCCGTCGATCGCGCGGACCGGTCGGTCGGATGCCCCGTAGGAGAAGCTGTTCCCGTAGCTGGTGGCGGTCACCTCGGCGATCTTCGCCGGGGATCCCGGGGCGTGCAGGGTGGCGGTGGTCTCGCTGGTGACGTTCTGATCGGGGAACAGCGGCAGCCGGTTGTCGTTCGGGTCCTTCGCCAGCGGCCTGACCCCGGGTTGCTCGACGTAGCCGAAGTTCTCCCGGATGCCCGTCCACCGTTCGGCGCGCCGTCGGTTGGTGTCGGTGACGAGTAGGTCCGCACCGTCGTCGAGGGCTTGGCGCATCGCGGTGGGATCGGTGGCGAGTTCCGGGGCGTAGAGGATCGCCCGCCCGTCGGCGATCGGCTCGGCGAGCAGGCCGGAGGCCGCCGCGTCCACCAGCGCCTCCCCGTTGCCGCTGACGAGCAGGGGCCGCGCGGTGGTGGCGGTGCGCACGATCGGCTGCGCGCCGCTGACCGGGAAGACGGCCAGCGCAGGCGGATCGGGCACCGACGGGTCGGTGCCGAGGGTGACCTCGTCGGTGAACGGGATGCCGGGATCCTCGGCAACCGGCGGTCCGAAGGTCTGTGGTACACCCAGCCCGTCCGGTCTGTTCGAGGTGAACAGGTTCCAGGTGGCCCGGGGGCGCGGGGTCCGGTACCGCTCGTAGGCGAGGTTGCTGCGCAGCACCACGTCGCCTACGCCCATCAGCCGGGCGAGGTCCGGCAGGGCGGAGGTCTCGAACACCCCCTCCTGCAGTCGGCGGTCCAGCGAGCGGACCAGGTCGACGCTGCCCGCCTCGCCGTAGGGGATGAGTTCCCGCATGACCAGCGGACGGTCCATCA
This sequence comes from Frankia sp. CoWAU3, assembly GCF_977971855.1. Classification (NCBI taxonomy): domain Bacteria; kingdom Bacillati; phylum Actinomycetota; class Actinomycetes; order Frankiales; family Frankiaceae; genus Frankia; species Frankia sp. CoWAU3. The sequence continues at coordinate 8,065 of NZ_CDWWXB010000101.1, forward strand.
GCCCCTCGGTGACCGGGTCGAGGGTGCTTCCCCAGCGGTAGTGGGAGAAGTCGGCACCGGGAAGCTCCAGCACCCGGGTGCCGTTGTTCCTGGTGTCCAGGGCGCGCGCGAGTTCGGTCTCGTAGGCGGGGACGTGCTCGGGGCGTTCGAGTAACGGCTCGACGAACTCGCCGCGGAACAGCGGTGACATGTCGAGGGCCAGCAACAGCAGGACCACCCCGGTGGCGAGCGGCGGAACCAGCCGTCGGCGCCGGCCCGACCGGACCGGCCGTCCACCGGGGGCAGCCGTAGCGGTCGGACCGGCCGCCGCGTATCGCTCCCAGAGCGCTGTGAGCCCGCCCGCGAGCAGCACCGACATGCCCAGCGCCACCATGGGGACCGCCCGGGGCAGCGAACGCAGCGCGAGACCGGCCGTCGATCCCTCGGCGAAGTCCTTGAACAGCCGTCCCCAGGGAGAGGGATCGTCGTACGGGTAGACGCCGACGGCGATCGTGGTGCCCAGCAGGACCAGCGCGACGAAGTAG
>NZ_CDWWXB010000101.1:8905-12870 GCF_977971855.1 Frankia sp. CoWAU3
CCGCGCTGGCCCCAGCGGATGGCCGAGGTGCCGATCAGGGCGAGGATGGGTATGGTGAAGCTGACCGCGATCAGCCAGATACTCTGGGTGTAGTAGGTGGCCGGCCCGATCCACGGACCGAGCGCGTCCTGCCCATAGAAGAACCAGTTGCCCAGGCCCCGCAGCACCTCGGAGGCCTGCGAGCTGCTGGCGACCGTCTCGATCGTCTCGGTGAAGGCGAGGACGTTGAGGCCATAACCGGCCTGGGTGTAGAGCCCCGCGATCCACCACGCCGACGTGGCGAGGACGACCAGCACCGCACGGGTGCACATACTCACGGCGGCGCCGAGTCGGACCTCGCGGGTACCCCAGACGGCGAACGGTATCCACAGCAGTGGGGCGAACAGGATGAAGATCAGGCTGGAGGCGTTGATGCTGCCGATCGTCGTGACCACGAGAGCGAAGGCGGCGGGGAAGCGCCATCCGGCGGGACGCCAGCCGGCCCGGCCGGGCTCCGCCTCGCGCAACCCGCGCACGGTGATGCCGATCAGCCAGCCCAGTCCGGCGTAGGGCAGCAGGATCGCCGAGATCCGCGCCTCGTATTCCAGGATGTAGGGCGAGAGCATGTAGCCGAACGCGGCGACGAACGCGAAGCGGTCGGGCCAGCGCAACGAGCGGAGCAAGAACAGCACGCCGGTGCCGGCGCCGAACAGGATGGAGCCCGTCCACAGCCGCTGCGCGACCCAGTCGGGCAGGCCGACGAGATCCAGCAGCCAGTAGAAGGCGCCCTGCGGAAACAGATAGCCGATGTTCTGATGGGTGACGGTGCCCATGCCGATGCCGGGGTCCCACATGGAGACCGCCCGGCGCAGCATCCGGCTCGGATCGAGGTAGAGGTATGCCTTGGTGTCGGCGCCGATCTTTCCCGGTGCCGTCGCCAGCAGCGGCAGATACGCCACGGCGGCCAGCACCAGGGTCGGCCAGGAGGGCGGTCGCCGCCGGCGGATCGCCGCCGAGGCCGGACCGGACTCGGCGTGACCGGACTCGGGGCGATCGGACGAGGCCGGACCGGACTCGGGGCGACCGGACGAGGCCGGACCGGAGGGCGACGTGGTCACGGTCACCGGATCACCGCAGTCACCGGTGCGGCCCAACCAGGTCCGCGGCCCGGGCCGCGCTGGAGCGGCGGCCTTGATGCCGGGCCGCCTCCCGGACGAGCGCCGCGAACGTCGAGCGAGCCGTCTGCGCCCAGGTGAAGGTCGCCGCATGCGCCAGCGCCCCGGCGGACAGGCGGGCGCGCAGATCGTGATCGGTCAGCACGCCGGCCAGTGTCTTGCCCAGGTCGGCCGGATCCTCCACCAACACGCCGGTCTCGCCGTCGACGACCGCGTCGGTGTGTCCGGCGATCTTCGTCGCGACCGACGGCGTGCCGCAGGCGGCGGCCTCGGTGATCGTCATGCCCCAGCCTTCACGGGCCGAGGCCGAGGCCAGCACCCAGGCGCGCCGATACAGCGTCAGCAGGGCGTCGTCGTCGACCCGCCCGACGAGGCGCAGCCAGCCGCCGGCTCCGGCAGCGGAGATCCGCTTCTCCAGCTCCACCCGCTCGTAGCCCTCGCCGACGATGACCGCCTCCATCGTCGGATGTTCGTCGTGGGCGTGGACGAGCCCGTCGATGAGGACGCCGAACCGTTTCACCGGCACCAGACGCCCGACAGCGAGGACGAGCGGATGCGGCGAGCGTTCGCCGGCGGGGGAGAAGGACGGGTCGATGCCCGGCGGCACGACCGAGATGTTGCGCGGCGGCAGGCCGAGCAGTTCGATGATCTCGTGCCGGGACGACGGGGACAGCGTCAGGATGCGCGTACGCCGGTACAGCGGTGGCGCGATCTTGAATTCGACGGTCTCGCCGATCCTGGCCAGCTTCGGGGACAGCACCATCCGCCACATCTCGGCATGCACGTGGTGCAGGAACACCACCCGGGGGCAGCGGGCCCAGACCGGAGAGAAGAACGGCATCCCGTTCCAGATCTCGACCAGGCCGTCCCAGGGCCCGCCGCGGCCCAGCGCGCCGGACACCGCCGTGCGCGGGAAGACCGAGTACCGGCCCGCCTTGCGGACCACCGTGTAGCCGTTGCGGTGGACGGACTCCGGATGGCCGGACGCCACGGCCGTGCGCAGGCTCACGTCGATGCCGGCCTGCGCCCACAGCTCCGCGACCTTGTCGGCGTGCAGCTCCGACCCGCCCGACTCGGGGTCGTCGAGGTCACGCCAGGCCAGCATGTGCACGCGGCGCAGCCCCGAAGTCTCGACCAGCTCGGCGAGGGAGGGCCGGCGCGGCGCGGCCTCGATCCCGGGCGCTCCCACCTGCGCGGCCAAGAGGCCCGGCGGGACCGGGACGGCAGGCGGGACCGGGGCGGCCGGCGGCACGACGAGGCCCGCGGGGGTCGGCGGGATCGTCGCGCCGGGGCCGCGCCGATTGCTCGCGGCGCTCATGCCCGAGCCGTCCGACGGGCGGCGGCGAGCACCGACAGGCCGGTGACGATGGCCAGCACGGCCTGGCAGGCGAGGTCGGCGCGGGCGGTGCTCGTCGGTGATCCGTCCGCCCACAGCATGAGGGGGACGGTTGCGGCGGCGGCCAGCCCCAGGGCCAGCAGTACGCCTCGCTCGCCGAGAGCGAGCAGGTAGTGGGTGAACAGCACGGTAGCTCCGAGACAGGTCATCGCTGCGGCCAAGGGGAGAAGCGCGCCGGAGGCATCGGTGAAGCGAGGGCCGAAGGCCAGGGAGAGAAGTGTGTCGGGTGCGAGGAGAGCGGCGGAGAGCAGCCCCAGCGCGGGGACGAGGAGTATCGCTAGCGTTGCTCCGAGTTGATGGAGGGCGTGCTGTCCGAGATGTCGTCGATCGGCGGCCTCCGGCAGCAGGAAGCCGGCCAGCACGACCGCCGCCAGTACGAGCACCTTGCTGGCCACCGAGACGGCCGCGTAAGAGCCCGACCGGTCGGGGGCGAGCCGGCCCTGCATGAGGACGTCGATGTTCTGCAGGAGGCCGAGCATCGCCAGCGCGACGAGAGCGGCGCCGACCTCGACGGCCAGCCGGGCCGTGGGCGCCGCGGGCGAGCCCGGCTCGGGCGACGTTCCCACGACCGCGTCCGGGTGGCTGCGCAGCGTGGACCGCGTGTGGGCGAGGGCGGCCAGCACACCGAGCAGGACGGCGATCGCCGCGCCGGTCTCGTCCAGACCGGCGAGCACCAACCCGATCGTGAACACCGTCTTCACCGCGGCGTCGACGAGCAGGTTGGCGGCCAGCGCCGGATAGAGCCGGCCGCACTGCAGCAACCCCCGGTCGACGCAGAGCAGACACCAGGCGGCACCGGCGGTCACGATCTCGGCGACGCCGCCGGGACCGGGCAGCGACAGTTCGTGGGCCACGAAGCCCCGAGCGGCCACCGCGAGCATGGCGACGACCAGCACGAGCGCGACCCCGACCCGGCGGACCCGGCGGACCCACTGCGCCACCAGGTCCAACTGCCCGCTGTGCTGCCAGGTAGTGATCCGCCGGACCACCCCCACGAGCAGGGCGCTGCCCGGCATGGACACGATGAAGAAGATCGCGATCAGTTGGGCGACCGCGCCGTAGGATCGGGTACTCAGCGCGCGTGCGATGATCAGCGTGACGCCCATGTTGGCGAGGTTGGCGAGCAGGCCGGCCAGCGCCAGCGGGATGGCGCCGCGCACCGCCCCCCGCAGCCGGGTGCCCCGGGTCTGTTTCAGGCGTTTACGCAGCGTCCAGCCGTCGGCCGCGATCGCGGCCGACGCGCCGCCCGGCTGGGCGGTATTGCGCTTCATGCGGAGTCCTCCCCGACGACATACGCAGGGGTACTCCCCGCCCCGCGCAACGGAATGCCCGCGTGGGGCCGGTTCACCCGCGCCGGGGTGGTCGGTCGCCTGGTACGTCCAGGAACGGTGCTCAACGGATTGTCAGTGCCTTGT
>NZ_CDWWXB010000102.1:0-1181 GCF_977971855.1 Frankia sp. CoWAU3
GGGTGGGAACGGCCGGGTGAGTGTGGTCGGGATGGTCTGCTACCGGCCCGGCTGGCGTCCGCGGCTGCTCTACCGGGCCCGGACCTGGCGGGGTGGTGGCGGGCGCAGGGGGATCGGCTGGGAGGACTGCCGGGATCTGCTGGCCGCCGCGCATGCGCAGCTTCCCGGGGGCCGGCTGGTGCTGGTCTGGGACCGGGTGAACATCCACCGGCAGACGGAGATGACCACGTTCCTGCGGGAGCACGCGGGCTGGGTGAGCGCGGTGCTGCTACCGGCCTACGCCCCTGAGCTGAACCCGGCCGAGGGGGTGTGGTCACAGCTCAAGCGCACCGCTGTGGTGAACCTGGCTGCCCGCGCCCTCGACGAGGTCTGCCAGGCGGTCAAGCACGGGCTGAAACGAATGCAGTACCGGCCCCCGTTGCTGTTGGGGTTCCTCGCCGAAACCGGTCTGGTCTGGGAAGAGCTATGGTCAACATGACTCCACGCATTAAAGCTCAGGAAGAGCGCCACCAGATGAGGCACGAACGGTCCACGCCCCCATATTAACAGCAGCCGTCTGGGCGGTTCGGTTCCGAGTGAAGACGGCCGGCCGACCCGGTGGCCGGTCATGGCGTCCGCCGGCACCATGTTCGACATGCCCGCCCGTGCCATCCGGCTCGACGCTCTCCAGAAGACCCGCCATCCGCAATCCCCCCGCGAGCTGACCGCACCGACCGACGTCCGCCATGACGCTGTTCACCCGTGAGGATGACAGCCCGACCACCACCGCACCGGCGACCACCGTGTGATCTGTCGGCCGAGCAGGAGGATCAGCGACCGGCCAACCTGCGTCCCTCGGTTCGCCGCCCTGGTCTACGACGTCGGCCGGTTGCTGCGACCATCGAGCGCACCGTGGATGTCAGCGCGCAACTGGGCGACCAGGCCGCGGGCTGTCCCGGTGCCAACGGCGAGCCGCTTGCGCAGCGTTTCCGCGGAGATGGGGCGTTGGTGCTGCTGTCAGTGCAGCACGTCCTCGGCGCGGGCGCGGTGCAACAGGTCCTGCCTGCGCGCCTCACGCGACAGCGGGCCCCCGACGGTAGTCCTGCCGGGCATTGGCTCGGCTGCCGTCGCGGGTGCCGAAGCACGGTGGTTGGCCTGCGCCGGGGGCGGGCTGGCGGCGGCCGGCGTTGCGGGCAGGTTCT
>NZ_CDWWXB010000102.1:1483-4350 GCF_977971855.1 Frankia sp. CoWAU3
GGCCGGGTGCTGTGGTTCGCATGGCGTAGAGGAGATCTGGCCCGACCTCTGCCCAGCCGATTCTCTCTGCTTTGTGACAGCGTCTCGTTTTCTCGTTTCGGTGGGGCTGGCTGTCTCGTTTGCCCGTTGCGGGGTGGTGTGCGGCGTTCGTAGGGTCGCGCCTCGTGTATCTGACCTTCTTCTCCAGCACGGGCTGGCAGGGCTGGGATCTTGCGGCGGCGCCGACGATTCCTGAGCGGATGCCGGTCCTGGTCGATGACGATCTGCGGTTCGACGACGACGGCGGGGCGGTGCGGCCGGCGGTCGTGGTGAACCGGTGGCTGCGGGAGTTGCCCACGAGCGGGGCGCCGGCGAGCGCGACGTGGGCGGCTTACGCGCGGGTGTTGCGGGACTGGCTCGAGTTCCTCGCCGGCTTGGGGGTCGGGCTGTTCGACGGCCGGGAGGCGTTGAAGCAGGCGCTGGGGACGTATGCGGCGCACCGGGCGGACGGGCCGGTGGCGGCGCGGTTCGCGGCGGCGACGTGGAATCGGCACGTGAGCGTGCTGTCGTGCTTCTACCAGTGGGCGGTGGCCGAGGGGCATGCGGCGGCGGTGCCGTTCAGCTATGCCCGGGGCCGCGCCGGTTTCGCCGGTCCGGCCGGGCCGGTGCGGGTGAACCTGGCGCGGCGGCGAACCCCGAAGGCGCACGTGACGATCAAGTATCTGGAGGCTGACTTCGCCGAGATGTTCGTGCGGGCGCTGGCCGGATTGCGGCCTGACGGGCAGCCGGACGAGGGGTATCGGGGCCGGGAGCTGGAACGTAACGCCGCGATGGCCCGGCTGGCGCTGGCCAGTGGGCTGCGCCGGGCGGAGTTCACCTACCTGCTGGTTCACGAGGTCCCGGCGCTGCCCCGGGCGGTGGGGGACCTGCCGGTGCCGCTGGCGGTGCCGGCGGGAGTGGCCAAGGGACGCAAACCCCGAACGACCTGGGTTGATCATGCCGCGTTGGAGGCGGTGCACCGCTATGTCGGGTTGGACCGGGCCGCGAGCACGGCCGGGTCGTCGTGGCGGCCCCCGGACCGGTGGGGAACGCCGCTGCACGTCAGCGACCCCGACCCGGCCGGCGGGCGGATCAACGGGGTCCGGGTGCGCTGGGCGGGCCTGCGGCCGGCGGAGCGGCGGCGCCTCGTCGGCCCGGACGGCGGGTCGTGCCTGCTGGCGTTGCGCGGGGACGGCGGGCCGTTCACCGCGTGGGACAGCGTGTTCACCCGCGCCTCCGACCGCGTCCGGGAGGCCTTCGAGCCCCGCTTCCCGCATGTGCACCCGCACCGGCTGCGGCATTCGTTCGCGGTCGCCACGTTGGAGAAGCTGGTCGGCGGCTACTACCGGCAGGTCGCGGCGCTGAGCGTGGCGACCGGCCGCGAGGGCGGCCCGGAGGCGGCGTTGGCGTTGTATCTGTCGAAGGCCGACCCGTTGATGGTGCTGCGTGACCTGCTCGGCCACTCCAGCGTGATGACCACCGAGGCGTATCTGCGCCGGTTGGACACCACCCGCATCTACCGGGACGCCTACCAGCGGGCCGGCGCCGAGCACGGCCTGGCGCCCGACCCCGCCGCCCTGCGTGAGGCCGATGCGGAGTTCACCGACACCGACGTGGAGGGGGACGAGTTCTGATGCCCGCCCAGCTGACAGAGGACGGGCTCGGGATCGCCTGCGTGTTCAGCGACGGCCGCCGCCGCGCGTTCGCCGTCGCGGGTGTCACGCCAGCGCCGCTGGCTGCTGATCTGCTGGTCGGGCTGGTCCACCCGCACGGCAGCGTGGACGCGCCGGCCACCGTCGGCTGCTACCTGACCGGCCTGAAGGATCTGGCCGCCTTCGCCCACGGCCGTGGGCTGGCGGGTGGGGCGGCGACGCTGACCCGCGCCGTGCTCGCCGAGTACTGGCTGCGGGCGGGCTGGCTGGCGGAGCTGACGACCCGGCGGATGCTGACCAGCTACGACACGACGACCGGTGCCTTGCTGCCGCCGGTGCGGGAGCTGGCCGGCGGGCGGCTGTTCAACGCCGCGCCGCCGTCGACGCCGCTGGTCCCCTACCCGGCCGAGGACTGGGAACGGCTGCACAAGGCCTGCCGGACGGCGGTTGACGAGGCGTTCGCCCAGCACCGGGTCATGCAGGCGGCGGCGCGCCGCGGCGGCGACCCGCGCGAGCTCGGCTTCAGCCAGGACAATGTTGCCTGGCTGCTGGCCGAACACGGTCCGGCGACCGCGACCGACGTCGCCGCGTATCTGGGCCGGACCAACCGGTGGATCGAGCTGCGCGGCGGGGTCCGCCTGGTCTGCCAGGCGCTCTATCCCGACGTCCACGCGGTGATCGCCTACCGGCTGCTGCTGGGCATCTATACCGGGATCGTCCCTGACGGCATCGCCGACCTCGGCGTGAGCGACCTCGACTGGGCCGGGGACGTCACGGTGCTGCTCGGCTACGTCAAGGGCCGCCGCGCGGCCGAATCGGTCACCCTGCCCGCCAAGGCGGTCCGGCTGCTCGAGCAGTGGCTGGCCCACAGCGCACCCGCCCGGGGCTACGCCCCCGCCGGACTGCGCGGGCATCTGTGGGTGCACCACAACTACTACGCGGCCCGCACCGGCAGCCCGGATCGGTGGTGGACCACGCAGGTTCCCGCGCCGACCCAGCGGGCCTGGGCGGAGCGCCGTGGCCTGATGGTGGACCGGCGCCGCATCCGCACGACCTACCTGTCGTTGCGGGACCGGCGGTCCTGGCACGGCAGTTCCCGGGCGCTGATCGACCCGAACCACAGTCCGGCCGTGGAAGGCGACAGCTACCTCACCGCCGCCACCCCCGCGCAGCGTGACGCGGTGGAGACGGTCATCG
>NZ_CDWWXB010000102.1:4741-5536 GCF_977971855.1 Frankia sp. CoWAU3
GCGCCCAGCCGCCGGTCGTGCTCGGCGACGCCGACACGGCCGCCGCCGTGGCCGGCTTCCCGCGGCTGGCCGCCGCCGTCGGCGGCGACAACGCCGCGGTGGCGGTGCTGGTCGGCGGCGAGCAAGACATGTTCGCCGCCGCCTGCGCCGACCCGCATGCTGGGCTGCACGGGCCGCCGGGCAAGCCGTGCCCGGCCCGGCCGTGGGTCTGCCTGCTCTGCCCGCTGGCGGTATTCACCCCCCGGCACGCGGCGAACCTGCTCCGGCTGAAAGCGTTCTTCGCCCGCCAGTGGCAGGCCATGCCCTCCGCCCAGTTCATGGCCGTGTTCGGCCCGTATGCCACCCGGATCGACGAGGTACTGGCCCGCTACCCCGCCGACCTACTGGCCACCGCTGCCGCGTCGGTCACCGACCGGGACGACGACCTGCCGCTACGACCCGAGGAGCGCACCGCGTGACCGGCGCGAACACAGCCGACGCGCTCGACCCCGCCGGGTCCTCGGTGTTCGCCGGTGTCGACGTTTGCCAGGCCGCCGGGCTCACCGTCGTGGCCGGCGGGCAGCGGCCCCGTTTCGACGACGACGTCTGGCTGTTCGGCGACGTCGACGGCGTGCCGGCGCACGTCCACGACTACGAGCTGCGGATGGACTTCACCACGATCACCGACCCGGCCTGGCGGCTGGTCGCCAAGGAGTACCTCCTCGCCCGGCTCGCCCCGACCCTCGACGAGGTGGCGGTCCTCGCGCGCGCCTACCGCACACCGCTGGCGCTGACCAGCTGCCACCAGCGGCTGCG
>NZ_CDWWXB010000102.1:5710-6272 GCF_977971855.1 Frankia sp. CoWAU3
CGCAGCCGGCGCGACCCCGACGGGAACCCGGTCAGCCCGCTCGGCGACTACACCATCCGCCTGATCGCCGCGGTCATCATCGAACTCGCCTACTACGCCGAGCTGTTCACCGCCGAGCGCTACCCGCCCGGCTTCCTGCCCTGGTCGGGACGATCAGCCTGGGCGGTGACAGGGGCCAACCCGCCCGGGTCCAACACCACCCCGGTAGTGCACCAGCAGGTGCTACAGCCGATGCTCGCCGCCGCGCTCTACCTCGTCGGCACGCTCGCCGAACCCGTCCTCATGCTGCGCCGCGGGCTGGCGGCTCACAAGGACCAGGCCCGCGCGCTGCCCGGCTCGCATGCCACACCCGCCGCCCTGCGGGCGGTGTTGCGCCACCACGAGTCCACCGGCATCCCGTTGGAGCAGGTCGCCGACCACATCGTGCACGGACGGCTCGCCCGAGGCTGGGCCGCCGACGACCCGCTGCTGGCGGTCAACCTGCACGCGCTGGCCCGCCGCACCGGCCGCGCCAAGATCAGCAACACCACCGTGCAGACGCTGCGCCCGGCGATCGAACACA
>NZ_CDWWXB010000102.1:6671-7273 GCF_977971855.1 Frankia sp. CoWAU3
AGCCTGGTCGGTGTCGAACGGCCCTGGGGCCGCGATGCCCCACACGTCGAGCGGGCCGACGGCGCAGGCCCCACCCGGTGGACGCTGCCGATCGACGAAGCCGACGTGCGCTACCTGGCCGACCACCTGTTCACCGCCTGCCTGCTGGTGACCGCCACCGTCACCGGGATGCGCGAGTGCGAGCTGATGGAACTGCGCACCGGCTGCCGCCGCCCACCCGCCGAGGATGCCCTCGGCCGGCACCGGCTGGCCGGCACCCTCGTCAAAGGCCAGCCCCTCGGCGGAACCCGCGACGAATGGGTCGTCATCGGCGAGGTCGACCACGCCATCGCCGTCGCCGAACGGCTCCACAGAACTGAGCGCCGCGGCGGTGACCTGCTGTTCGGCCGGTTCGACTTCCCCTCCCGCTACCAGCACCTACGCGGCTGGGTGAACGGGCCGGCCGGCCACCGGCTCGGCCTGGCCCCCATCCCCGACGACCCGGTCAACCCGCGGATGCTGCGCCGCACCCTCGCCCAGGAACTCGCCTACCGACCCGGCAGCCTACTCACCACGAAGATCCACTTGAAGCATGTGCCGGTGGCCACCACCGAGGGCTACGC
>NZ_CDWWXB010000102.1:7521-8359 GCF_977971855.1 Frankia sp. CoWAU3
CCCGGGACCTGACCGCACTGTTCGCCCACGTCGACGCCGAACTCGCCGCCCACGCCCAGACCGCACCCGGGGTCCTCGACAGCGACAAACATGTGATCAACCTGCTGTCCAAACGAGCCGGGACGCTGCACCTCGGCGTCGCGAACTACTGCTGGTTCATCGACCCCTCCCGCGCGCTCTGCCTGACACCCGCCGGCACCCCGACCGCGGACAAACCCCTGGCTGGCATGTGCGACTCCGCCCGCTGCCCGCAGGCCACCCACCACTCCTGCCACCGCGATGTCTGGGCCGAGACCGTCACCCAGACCACCGCCTTCCTCGGCACCCTCGGCCGCGCCCACACCCCCGAACGCGCCCGGCTACGCGGCGAACTCGCCCGCGCCCAACGAGTCCTCGACGCGATCGACGCCGCGTCTGGATCACACGACCCGACGTCCTACACCGAAAGCGAGTAGCCCATGCGCGTCAGCGACGCCCAGCGCCGTGACACCGAAGACCGCATCCGCGCCGCCGCCCGCGCGCTGCTACGCGGCGAACTACCACCCGGCGGCAAGTGCGACACCTCGACCCTCGCACGCCTCGCCGGAATCTCCCGAGCGACGCTCTACCGCGGCTACCCCCACCTCAAAGCCGAGTTCGACCAGCAGCTCGCCGACCTGAAAGCGTCTGGCCGCACCGTCGACCCCCGCGATGCCCAGATCAGCCGCCTCAAACAGGACAACGCCGACCTGCACCGGCACCTCGCCGAGCGCGACACCCAGCTCGCCGAACACGAAGCGTTCAAAACCCTGGCCATCTCCCGGCTCGCCGCCCAACACAACGAGATCCACCGGCTGCG
>NZ_CDWWXB010000102.1:8651-10077 GCF_977971855.1 Frankia sp. CoWAU3
CCCCCGCCGGCACAGTGCGCGCCCTGCCTACCCGACGGTCCACCGGCCAGATCGGACCCTGCTGACCCCGTCGAGATCGTAGACGACCCCGCCCGACCGAACCCACGCCATGACCTGCATCACATCCGAGGTCGCCGTGACCACCCGAAACGACACACGACCGCTTCTCACCAGCGAGCACCGCGACACGAGAAACGCGACACCAAATCAAACGAGACACGCAGACTGCGGACGAAAAGCCGATCATCAGAAGCGGACCGACCGCGTCGAACGCGGCCTTGCCGTACTCGCCGGCGATCAGGGGTTCCGCAATGTTCAAAGCCAGCGTTACCATGCTCGCGAAGATGAGTAGCCTCCGCGTCGAGCGCAGCACCTCCACCGGCCCCCCGCTCACAGCGAGTTGCCGCCTGCCGAGCAATAGGCCGACGACCGATAGATCAACTGCGGGCGCTACCAGTGGAGCCACCCACATCGGAACACCGAGACGGAGCCCGAGCGCGAGAACATTTCCAAACCCGAAGAGGAACGTCAACGCGACCACCACGCCGACGATCACGGTCACGATGCGGGCCGAAGCGTCCGGAACCGCCAGGTGTACGGAACGCCTGTTCGATTCGGTAGATGATGTTACGGTCGGCGCGGTCACTGGACATCGTCCCTGGTCAGGGCCCGGGTAGCGACCGGTCGGACAGTGATTTCAGGGCCAGCAACCAAGATCAATCGGTTCGGATGCTGGTACACATGGTCCACCCCTTTTCTGATCATGCTCCTGGCCTGGCTGAATGCGGTTCGTGATCTGTCGCTTGAGATCCAGCATCATGGAACGGTGCTGGTCAGAGCGTCGCCGGCTGGTTCGAGTCCCGACTGGACGACCATGCTGTGACCATGCGAACCGCTGTCATCCTCCTGACGCCTAGCTGTTTGATCATCTGCCCGCGAGATTCTGGAGATCGTTCTGAGGTGAGGTTTTTCGGGGTCGGAGTCAGGCCGGGTGGACCGGCGACTTGGCGGTGAAGGAACAGGTCGACGGTTGGATCGGCGGATTCGCCTTCCGGCGGCGTCATTGGGATGTGAACGCGCCGGCTGCTGCGGCGGTCGCGGCGTCGTGGGCCGCGTGATCGGGGAGTTCTTCGGCGGCCGGTGTCCGGAGGAGGATCAGCTGGTGGTAGAGCGGGGCGATGGCGGCTATCAGAAGCCGTTGGGGATCGGTGTTCGCGGGAATCTCCGCGCGGGCGACGGCGCGGTCCACGACGGACCGGCAGCGGGTGTAGCGATCGGCCCAGAAAGCTCGGAGGGCGCAGGCCGCGTCCGGTGAGCGGAAAGATGCGGCGATGAGAGCAGTCGTGATCGGCGGGTCCGCGGTAAGGGCAGCGTAGATCTCGCGGTTGATCGCGGTCAGGTCGCCGTGCAGGCTGCCAGGGGTCGG
>NZ_CDWWXB010000102.1:10539-12153 GCF_977971855.1 Frankia sp. CoWAU3
GTGGGGGCCGGCCGGGTCTGCCGTGCTCGGCTGGGGTGGGGTCATCGCGAAATTCCTTTGCCGGGCTGGGGTCGCCGTGGCACGATCTTATCGCTACGGCTGTCGCGTTAGAGGAGCTGCTGATGGTCCGGTGAGGCGCTGATCTGGTCTGACGGCCCGGTGTGGCCGTGCCGCCCGTCTCGCCTCGGAGGACTCGTATGTCCACTCAGCTAACCCTGGACTCCGTCAGCAAGTCCTATGATCACCACCCGGTGTTGCGGGCCGTGTCCTGTGTCCTGCCGGCCGGCGGGCGCACCGGGATCATCGGCGAGAACGGGTCGGGTAAGAGCACCGTTCTGCGCCTGCTCGCGGGATGTGAGCGTCCGGACGAGGGCCGGGTGGTCGTCCGGGCCGAGGGCGGGGCCGGCTACCTCGCCCAGGAGGCGGTCTCGCCGCCGGGCTGGACAGTGAGGGACGCCCTCGACGAGGCGACGGCCGATCTGCGGGCGATCGAGGCCCGGATGCGCCAGCTGGAATCCGCGATGGCCGCCGGTGAGGGCGGCGAGGCCGGTTTGGCGGAGTACGGCATGTTGCAGGCTGTCTTCGAGCTGCGCGGCGGGTACGACGCGGACGCCCGCGTCGAACGGGTCCTGCACGGCGTCGGACTCGGCGGGCTGCGCCGGGACCGGCTGTTGGGCGCGCTGTCCGGCGGGGAACAGGCCCGGCTGCGGCTGACCTGTGTGCTGGCCGCGGGGCGGGAGGTGCTGCTGCTCGACGAGCCGACGAACCACCTCGACGATGACGCGCTCGGCTGGCTGGAGGCACATCTGCGCGCTCGCCGGGGCACAACGGTCGTGGTCTCCCACGACCGGGTCTTTCTCCAACGGGTGGTCGACACGTTGGTGGAGGTGGACGCCGACCGCCACACGGTGACCCGGTACGGCAACGGCTACGCCGGCTACCTCGCGCAGAAGGCCACGGCCCGTGCCCGTCAGGCCCAGGCGCATGCCCGCTGGCAGGCCGACGTCGACCAGCTGCGGGAGGCCGCCGCGACCACCGCCCGGCGGGTCGCGCACCACCGGGCCGCCAACGACCGCAACAAGATGGCCTACGACCGGGCTGGCGGACGGGCACAGCACGCGGTCGCGAGCCGAGTCCGCAACACCGAGGAACGACTGCGTCGCCTGCTCGACCACCCGGTGCCCCCGCCGCCAGCTCTGTTGCGCTTCACCCTGCCCGCACAGCCGGCCCGCCCCGACACCACAACCGTGCTCGAAGCGATCGACGTGGCGGTGTCCGGACGGCTGGCCAGCACCAGCCTCACGATCAAAGCAGGGGAGCGACTGCTGGTCAGCGGGCCGAACGGGACGGGCAAAAGCACCCTGATGCGCCTGCTCGCAGGCGACCTCGCCCCGCAACATGGGCACGTCACCCGCCACGGCACGATCGGCTATCTACCCCAGCAGATCACCGTCCGCGACCCGCACCAGACGTTGCTGGCGGCCTACGCCCAAGGCCGAGCGGGCAGCAGCGCCGAACACGTCGAGGTGCTGTTGTCGTTCGGCCTGTTCACCGCGGACCAGCTGATGGTGCCGGTTGGGCGGCTGTCGGCCGGTCAGCGCCAGCGCCTCGCCC
>NZ_CDWWXB010000102.1:12478-13999 GCF_977971855.1 Frankia sp. CoWAU3
AGCTGGAGGCCGCCTTGGAGAACTATCCCGGCGCCCTCATCCTCGTCAGCCATGACCGCGCGATCCGCAGCCGATGGCAGGGCGCGCACCTCGCCCTGCCATCGGCCCCACGTTCCGAGGACACGGCGAAGGACCACGGCCATGCCCCTTCCACCGAGGAGACCCGTGACACCCCACCCAGCACACGCGATGATCCGCGAAACGCGGATAGCGGGGCCTGATGCCGGCCCCTACGACCTGACCTGCGGCCCCGGCGGGGAACTATGGATCACGATGGTCCACGCCGGGCAGATCGCACGGCTGGCCCCCGACGGTCGCCTCGACTCCTACCAGCTCATTCCAGCCGCCTGCGGGCCATCGATCATCACCGAGGGGCCGGACGGCGCGCTGTGGTTCACCCGTAACCGCGACCACCAGATCGGAAGGATCACCCTCGACGGCGAGACCAGCCCCTTCCCCACTCCTACCCCGGACAGCGGGCCCTTCGGCATCACCACCGGCCCGGACGGCGCCCTGTGGTTCACCGAGATGAACAGCGGCCGGATCGGACGCATCACCACCGACGGCACGATCACCGAGTACCCGCTCCCCGTAGCGGGCGCCCTCCCGGCTGCGATCACCACCGGGGCCGACCAGACCGTCTGGTTCACCCTCAACCAGGCGCACGCGATCGGCCGCATCACCCTCACCGGGCAGACCGCCCTTCACCCGCTGCCCACCCCCGGCGCCGCCCCGGTCGGGATCTGCCGGGGCACCGACGGCGCCCTCTGGTTCGTCGAGATCGCCGCCGGTCAGATCGGCCGGATCAGCCCGGCCGGGCACATCGAGGAGTTCCCCCTCCCCGACCTAGACGCCCGACCCCACGCGATCATCGCCGACCCGGCCGGAGGCTGCTGGTTCACCGAATGGGCCGCAGGCCGCATCGGGCACATCACCCCAGCCGGAAAGATCGACGAATACGACCTACCGACACCCTCCAGCGAACCGCACGGCCTCACCCTCACCGAGAACAGCGCTCTCCACGTAGCCCTCGAAACCGGGAGG
This sequence comes from Frankia sp. CoWAU3, assembly GCF_977971855.1. Taxonomy (NCBI): domain Bacteria; kingdom Bacillati; phylum Actinomycetota; class Actinomycetes; order Frankiales; family Frankiaceae; genus Frankia; species Frankia sp. CoWAU3. The sequence continues at coordinate 13,523 of NZ_CDWWXB010000102.1, forward strand.
CTCGCGCATCTGGAGCGGGCATGAGGTGAGTGGCGGACCTGACCCTGGGTGCTGTTCCCAGGATCACGCTGGCTGGGGCGTCCGGAGCGTCGCGGCTGCTGTGCCGACTCGCCCGGGACGACGGACCCCTGGTAACCAGCGGCAACCGTCGCTGGACGGTCTATACGCGCCGCGCGTCGTTCTATACGCACCCAAGAAGTCCTACGCGCGCGTATACCGACGCGCGCCTCGCCGCCGATCAAAGATGGCTCTACGCCAGCGGCCCGGTGAACTCGGGGCTCGGCGGCATGGTCGACACTGCCAGATGCTCTGAACGTTCGTTCGATCCGATTGATGATGTCTCGATCGCCGCGATCATCGCGCATCATCCCTGGTCAGAGCCCGGGTAGTGACCGGTCGGACAGTGATTTCAGGGCCAGCAACCAAGATCGATCGGTTCGGATACTGGTACACATGGCCCACCACGCTCCGTAGCTA
>NZ_CDWWXB010000103.1:0-3630 GCF_977971855.1 Frankia sp. CoWAU3
GATCGTAGACGGTCTTCTCCAGGCGGGCCACCTGCACGGCGAGATCGTCAACTGTGGGTGACGGGGCGGTCATCGATCGACTCCGATGCGGTGTGGTGGCCGCCGGCCCGGGCGGTGAGCTCGGCGGTGGCCTCCGCGACCGCCGCGGCGATCTCGGCGTGGTGGGGGCCGGTGTACCAGGGGCGTAGCGCGAGCACTGCGGCGCGGGCGCCGGTGGCCAGCAGCAGCGCCCACCCCTTGGGGATCGCCCGGATGTCTCCGGGTTCGAGGATGCGTTGTCGGCGGGCGGACACCGACAGGCTCGCACCCTGGCGGCTGCGGGTGACCGACTCGGTGTCCACCTCGTGCTCGCCCACCAGCCGGGAGACGTCTTCGGCCAGGCGGGCGTCGTCGATACCTGCCCCAAGGATCTTGATTGTGCTGGCGGACCACAGCGCGTCCATGCCGGGCTCCCCCCATACCCGCACGCCTTGGCGGTAGCTCTGCAGGATGGTCAGCGGGACGACCCCGCGGGAGCCGAGGTGGGAGTACAGATCCGGTAGGTCCTGGATCTTGCAGACGTTCGCGGCCTCGTCCAGGACCGTGACCATCGGTGGGTCGAGCCGGCCGCCGCGAGATTCGGCGCGGCGTACCGCTGCGCGCAGCACCTGGTCGGTCAGCGCGGCCACCAGCGGGCTGGCTGCGCCTTCGTCGTCTTTGGACAGCAGATAGAGGGTGTCGTTGCTGGCTGCGAACGCGGCCATGTCCAGTTCGACGGTGGCCGCACCGGGGATGACCCAGCGTTGGATTCGTGCGTTGCGCAGGCACTTCGCCGCCGTCCTGGCGGTTTCGTAGACGCCTTCACGGGTTTCAGGGGCGCCTCTTTGCCGGCCGCGCAGCCCGGCGGCGACCGTGGGGAAGCCGCCGGCTGCGAGCAGCTCGGCGGGTAGCGGGGAGCCGGAGTCGTTGAGCCACTCGTAGACGTCGGTGAGGGTGCGTTTCGAGACGGCGGCGGCCAGCAGCAGGCTGGCAAGCAGGTCACCGGCGGCGGCGGACCAGAAGTCGCGGTTCTTGTCCCGGATCTCCTGGAGGAAATGCCCGGCGAGCCGGTCTGCGTCCTCGACGCCGGCGACGGCGGCCAGCGGATTCCACCACCAGGTCTGCTCGGCGTAGGCGACCTGTTGGGGATCGAACACCCACACCCGGCTGTGGGCGGCGCGCAGGGAGGCGGTGGCCGCCCACAGGTCGGCTTTGTTGCTGGTCGCGACCGCCGCGCCGGGGGCATCGAGGATCATCGGCACGGCCAGGCCGGTGGTCTTGCCGGCCCGCGGCGCCATCACGGCCAGGGCGACGTCCTCCCAGGTGCCGCGCAGCGGCGGGCCGGTGGGCACGAGATCGCCCAGCGGCCAGCCGGTCTGCGTCGGGGATAGTCGGCGGCGGTCGAGCGCAGCGAGCGACGGGCACAGCTTACGGGCCCGCTTGGCCACCCCGGCCGGGGTCAACGCGGCCAGGTCGTCCGGGCCGGCCAGCGACGGCAACGCGAGCCGCCAGCGGGTTTCGCGGTGGCGGCGGAACGTCCAACGCCGCCAGCGGCGCGTGACGAGCACGACCAGGACCCCAACGGCCGACATCCACAGCAGCCCGCTGGCGATCAGCCAGCCGGTGGCCACCCCGGGCCAGGCCAGGTCAGCGCGGCCGCGCAGCAGGTAGCCGGCCATGTCGGGCAGGGGGGCGACCTGGCCGCCGCCGACGGCAGCGGCCAGCCGGGCGGTCAGCCATACCAGCCCGAACACGACGGTGGAGATCCACAACGGGCCGACTAACACCCAGGGGGCAGCCTCATACCGGCCGGCGCCCGGGCGGCTCACCGGAGGTCCCGGCGGATTGCCTGGTCGGAGTCGTACAGCGTTACCTCGTCGGGGGTAAGCGTCATCTGCACCGGGATCCCCAGCCTCCCCCCAGTTTTGATCATGTATTTACCGCGGCCGGGGTGCAGGTGACGCGACTGCCAGGAGTCCGGTGCCGACCAGCTCGTGACCATCTCTCCCTCGGCGTCGGTCAGCGGGGTGATCTCCTGTACCCGGGTCAGTTCCCGCGGCGGGAGCCCGGCCAGCACCGTGATCGCGGCCCTGTCGATAAACCCGCGTGCTTTGGCCCGGTCCTCCTCGGTGACCAGCGCGTCGAGGTCGGCCAGCGAGTGGGTGACCATGAGGCTGGCCATGCCGCGGGCCCGGTTGAGCCGGGTGAGCGTGTCGGCGTGCTCGACCAGACCGGGGGCGCCGCGCAGCGCCCGCCACAGCTCGTCCATGACCGCGACGAAATGCCGCCGGGGGGCCAGGCCGACGTCGGCGAGCGCGGCGGCGCCGTCGACCGCGCCGTGTCCGTAGGCCCAGGTGCACAGCAGCGCGGCGGCTAGCAGGGTGTCCCCGGCCGCGCCCACCCGGGAGATGTCCACCGAGACTGCCGGGGCATCTAGGTCGATCGGCCGGCTGGTGGGCCCGTCGAACACCCCCGCCAGCGATCCTTCACACAGCAGGGCCAGGGATGCGACCAGGCCGGCGACCCTCTCGGCGTAGCTGGCCAGATCGCCGGCACGGGCCGCGGCGCGTAACTGGTCGGGACCCTCGTCCAGGACACGCAGCACATCCGGCACGGTCGGGGGCACCTTCAAACGTTCGTCGAGCAGGTCGATCGCCCGGCCGAGGATGACCTCCTCGATGTTGAGGATCCGGCCGCCCCGCACCAGGCGGATCAGCGCCAACAGCAGCGCGAGGCGGCGGCCGCGGACCTCCCACCGCAGCGCCGCGGCATCGGCGGGATCCATCCGGGTCAGCGCCTGTCCCAGAGGACCGGCGTCCAGCGGGTTGATCCGGTCCATACCGCGGCCCACCCGGATGATCTGACCGCCCAGCGCGTCGATGTGGCGGACGTAGTCCGGTTTGGTGTCCCCCAGGATCAGCGCGCGCACGCCGGTGGCGACCATCCCGGTGATCAGCCGGTGGGTCAACGCGCTCTTGCCGACCCCGGGCTGGCCGAGGATGAACATCCCCGGGTTGGTGACCAGACCGGCGCGCAGCCAGGCCAGCGGGTCCAGGCAGACGGTTTCCCCCCACAGCATGTGCCGGCCGACGGGCACCCCGGCGATCGGGGAGCCGGAGCCGGCGACGAACGGGAACAGCCCAACGGCCTGCACCGTGGTCGCCTGATATTCCGGTGCGACGACGACATGCCCGGCCCGACCGGCGCCGGGTGTCTTCCATCCCCAGGCCGGGGCAAGCGGTTCGGCAGCGGCCGCGGGCGTCGTCTCCCCCGGCGGGATCACCGCCGGGGCATGCGCCAGCAGCGGCGCCCGGGTCGGTGGGGCCGGGCTGCGGCGTGCCGGTAGTAGCCGGGGCATCAGTGCGGCCACCGGGTGGCGAGCGCCGGCGGGCAGATCCCGCACGGCAGCGTGACGGCGAACCCGGCCGCCTGCGCCCCGTACATCCGCCGCAGCCGGATCTTGGCGGTGTCGGCGCGGGCCTCCAGGTCCGCGACGGCCTTCGGGAGATCCTCGGGCCGGCTGCTGTCGACGGTAACCGTGGCGTACAGCGACATGAGCACCACGCCGGCGCCCTGGGCTTCTTCCCGGGCGGCCCGGGCCGCCGCGGCGGC
>NZ_CDWWXB010000103.1:3864-5243 GCF_977971855.1 Frankia sp. CoWAU3
GTCCGCGTTGTCGCGGGCGGTAGCGTCCCGGCCAGTGCGGGCCCGGTAGAGCGCCCGGAACGTGGCGGCGTTGACCTCCGTCTCCAACGTCCGGGCCGCGACACCGGCGAGCATGGGCCGGTAGAGCATCGTCACCCGTGTCGGCCAGGGGCCTGGCGCGAGCAGGCGAGCCAGCACATCGGAGTGCACCAGCTGGCGGGGGGCCTCCCGCCAGCCCCAGGAGGTGCTCAGTCCGGAGTCGTGTCGGTAGGCGTCCCAGGTTTCGCGTGCGGCGACCGGCCCGGCGTCCGCCCAGCGCAGCAGCCTCCGCTCGCCGCGGGCGCTGCCTTCCAGCAGCCGGATGACCTCTCCCCGCCTGGCCGGGTCGAACGCGACCCGCACGGCGCCAGCGAGCTCGGCCGCGCTGGCCCGGCCCAGCACCGTGACCCCGCAGCCACCCAGCGCCGATTCCAGCCCGATCAGGGTGCGGGAGAACTCCACCGCCGCGTCCAGTACCTTCGCTGGTCGGGTCGGCGCGAACCGCGGATCGAACGTGATCGACACCCGGGTGTCGACGTCGGCCGTAGTGTGCGGGGAGGCCACCAGGTCGTGCACGAGCTGCCGGGCCACGGAGGGTGCGGCAGGGTCCAGCGTGCCCAGGAGGGCGTCGCGCAGGGTCGTGCCTGGGTCTGGTGCGGTGTCCACAGTGACCGCGACCCAGCGCACCGCCGGCAGGTAGCCGAGGCTGGCCAGCCAGCCGCCCCAGGCCGCCGTCCAGGTGTCCGCGTCCGAGCCGGCCAGCCAGGTAGAGGTGGCCGACACCCGTATCGTCGCGGTCAGCAGGCCGGTGCGGCGGTCCCAGACCAGCCCGTAGCGGCCCCCGGCGCCGTCCTCGACGTCGACGAGGGCCATCGGGGCCAGCACCCCGGGCAGCTGCCAGGCCCGAGGGTGGGCCACCAGCACCCCGCCGTCCCGCCGGTTCCAGCCGCGCAGCACCGCATACCGCCAGCGGACGTGCTGCACCAGGACATGCAGCAGCGGGATCCCGTCCCAGCGGGCCACCGTCACTCCCAGCAGCACCGCCAGCGGCGGGCCGAGCACCAACAGCGCCCGTGGGCGGATCGTGGCCGCCAGCAGCACCAGTACGAACATGCCCAGGGCGGCCAACGTCTGCCCGGTGGTCAGACCCATCAGACCCAGCCCGCGGGCCCGCCGCCAGCCACCGTAGGTCCGTACCGGCGTCGGCTCGGTCATGTCCCCTCACCCCCACCCTGGGTTCCGATCGGCGACGGTCCTGTCGGCGGGGTCATCCTGGCTGCCGCGGTCTGCCCCGCGCCGCGGACAGCCTCAGGGGCCGCGCTCGCTCCCGGGGGACCGGCGGCCGCCGTACCGGGCGTACC
>NZ_CDWWXB010000103.1:5557-11791 GCF_977971855.1 Frankia sp. CoWAU3
GGGCGGCCCGCCTGCCGGTTGCCTGCCTGTCAGGGCCGCTCCGGACGGTGTCCCGCCTCCACCGGTACCCACCGGTGGCTCACCCTCCGCCAGGGATTGCATGTACCGGGCGTGCGCGGGGGCTGGCCAGCCACCCGCGGGTGCCCCACTCCTGGCGCCGCGCAGGCCCGCAGCCGCCTGCAAGGCGAAACCGATGGATGTCAGCAGCTGCCCGTCTCCGCCGTCCTGCCCGGCTTGGGCGACGGTCCAGTTGAACAGGCGCATCAGCGCCGGCAGCGCCAACACCGCCATAATGATCATGGTGAAGCCGGTGAACACGGTGCGGGCGTCCTCACCGTGGCCGGCCAGCGTGAACGCGGTGGCGTAGACCAGGGCAGCGGTCGGCTTGTAGAACACCAGCGCGGCGGCCCACCCGGTGACCCGGGGGAACCAGCCTTCCGTCACCGAGGTCATCTTCCCCGCGGCGGCGAGCTGCAGCGCAGCAACCAGGATGGGAATCGCCCCATCCCGGAAGATCATGAGAACCGCTTGGATGAAGCTGGCTAGGAAGGCCAGCAGACCCAGCAGGATCAGCACTAGATAACCGCCGTGCATGCCTGTCAGCGTGAGGATCTTGGTCATCCGCTCGGCGAACTCGTTATCCGTGCTGGTGTTGAGCACCCAGGTGGAGAATGCATCCCCCGCATTGACCAAGGCCGCGATCAGCGTGGTGCCAACCCCGGTGGCGACCGCATAAGTGATCAGTCCGCGGCCGGCGCGGACCAGCGGATTGACCCGCCGCTCCAACGCGAGCCGGATGCCCTGCACCATCAGCCCGCCGACCAACATCACCACCACGATCGGCAGCAGGAAACCCCGGATCATCCCGATCGCCGCAACGTTCCCCTTGAGGTTGATGGAGGGCACATTGACCCACCAGGACGTCGACATCCTCACCATCCAGCCGACCGCGTCGGCGACCCTGTCGGCGACCACCTCGAGGAACATGTCGAAGATTGCTTCGGCTACATCACCTGCGAAGATTTCTTTGAATATCTCTTTCGCAAGATCTTTGATTCCATCTTTGATATAGCACAGCACATCAAAAGGCACACACACGGCGGGCTCCTTAAAACTGGGCGAGCATCCTGAAGCCTGCGGTGTCCGTCACCTGCGATCCGGCGTTTCTCCAATCCCCGCCTGACGGAGCGACGACCTTCCAGTCATCGTCGACCCAGCGCACTTCGACCCGCACTGCCGCCAGCAGGGGCTGGCCCTTCGCCTGGATCAGGAGGAGCAGGTAACGCACCATCGCCGTGTCCTGGGAGTAGCTCTCCAGTTGCCAGCCGATGATCCGGGAGTCTGATCCTGCGATCCGCTCCCCCGGGCCAGGCATGTCTTGACGCCCCTCGCGCTGGGCGGCGGCTAACAGCGCGGTGCGGTTATCCCCGATGACCTGCCGTTCGATGGTGGGCCGCCACACCGACTCGCCAAGGGTCCCGGCGGTCCGGTAGGCGATGTTGATCGCGGCCAGCACGCTGCCGATCCGTGAGCGAGCAAAACCCGATGCGAGGAACCCGTCGAGATGCGCCGGCCCTGCCGCGGCCGACCGTGGCAGCCGCAGACCGCCGATAAAGTCGTAGAACGTAACGTCGTCCGCCCCCGGGGGCGGTGACACCGGGGGCGGTGACACCAGGGGCGGTGACACCAGGGGCGGTGACACCAGGAGCGACGATTCGAGCCCAAAGCTGGGCTGCCCGGCCGCCTCGACGGTGCTGGTGTGCCCAGGGCCAGTCGGCCGGGAGGATTTGTCGCCGCCGGTGAGCCGTATGCCGACGAGGCCCCCGACACCGACCAGCGCCACGGCGGCGATGACCAGGACCATCGGCCGGCGGGCTCCCTGGCCCGTCATTGGATGAACGCCGAGACGAAGGACCCCGCCAGGAAGATCAGGCTCATCGCCGCGAGCGCCCACGGCACACCGGCCGCGCCCTCCACGCTCATCTGGGAGCGGTTCCGACGACCGAGCGCCATCATGATCGCGCAGATGAGCAGTCCAACCATACCAGCGACCAACCCTCCGTACTTCAACCAGCCCACCACCATGTTCACGGTTTCTTGCACCCCCTCGGGTGCCTGGGGGCGCGGGTTGGGCACGAGCGGATCGATGGCGGCCAACGACTGCAGAGCGATGATCAACACGAAAAGGTCCCTCCTATTCAGGCACGGCCAGCGCGGCGCGAATGTCCGCCACCACAGATCTGATCTTGGCTGGCGGTGGCTCGTCGAACGGATTCTCGAGGTAGCGGAGGTAGCGCTGCACATACGGCACCTGGACACGACATCCACCCGGTCGCCAGCATCCGTGCGAGGGTCGATGCCCCAGCGCCCCGTGACAGCCCACCACGTGGCAGCCTCCCAGACCCGTAGTCGGACGCTTTCGGGGACGCCCGGAAGCGTCACGCAACGCCCGCGACACCGTCGCCGTGGAAGCGCCCGCTAACGCGGTCACGTTCTTGATGCTGTTGCCCATCCCGGATCCCTCCTCGTCCCCGACGCACCCGCCAGAACCCCCACCTGGCCCATCCACCAGGTGGCCTAGATCATGTCGGGAACGGTACGCCGACCTCGACAGTACTTGCAAGCGCTTGCATCAGGCTGGTGCGCGGCGTATCACTGAACACGTCCGATGCGGACACCCCTGCATGGCTGCCGACCCGGGCTTCCCCCGCACAGCGACCACACGCACGCCGCCCGGGGTTCTTCCGGATCTCGGCGACCTGAGGGGTACGCGCCTTCCTGGGCGGTCGTCCGCACCTGCTGCTGTCGGCATCCACCCACCCGTGGGAAGGCACGTGCGCTACGCACTACCGGGTCTCGGCCGCCTCACCGACTTCACCGTGCTCGCCGCCAACGACGGGTGGAACCTGCTGCACCTCCAGACACCACCGGTGATGCCCTTCGACGCATCCGAGTACGAAGCCAGCTACGACCACGCCCGCTCGACCCGCCAGAGACAAACTCAATTTAACAAAGTATTTAACGGGTGCATCCGTTAGCGACTCCGCGGAAGCCAGGGTTGTCTAAGAACTCGCTTTGGATCTTGTTTCTGTGTGCTGTGAATAGTCTTCGAGGAGAAGGACGAGGGCAGGCCAGTGATCGTCCTGATCTTTGCCGATGGCGGCTTCGCCGGACAGTTCGTCCAGTGGGCGGGCCAGTACCTGAGGAAGACCGTTCTGGAAGACCGTTCTGATCGTTCGGAAGCGACCCGGCCAACGCACGTTCGAGGTTCTCGAGAAAAGGTGGATCGTCGAACGCACCCCGTGCGCCGCAAGGCACTCTGTTGTATCCCCGGTTCAGCCGGGAGGGACTTGGAGGGAGGTTCCTGGGCCGGATGGCTGGCCTGGGTCCGAAAGGTGAAGGGGGCCAGATGATCGGACAACCCAGCCTCGGGAGGTATGAGTAATGCAGAGCGCCGCAACGGTGCTGGGTGTCCTGCGTCACTGGGAGCCGGATGATCGGGAAACCATCAAGTCCGGTTCGGCGGGAGGCCGCGCGGAAAAGGACCAGCTCAAGCTGGCACCTCGCTGCGCGACCGGCCCATCAGCCTGGATCACCGCACATCGACGTCTCGCCCGTGACTACAGAAACCCACCCCGCCCGCTCCGAAGCGATGATCCACCTAGCGATGATCCACAATACAGCCAGGCGCGTAACGGGCGAGACCACCCCCACCTGGCGAGGAACCTAAACCCGAACCAAAAAGAACCCGCAGGATCGAACGCCCTGTTAGTTCATCTTTTCCAATCAAGCGATCACCGATGGTGTCGCGCCGCTGGAGGTTCGGGAACCGGTAGCTGTCCCGGCACCTCCGCGAACGACTGAGGAGGCCGCACAATCATGCCCGATACCGACCTGCCGCTGGTGTTGTTGTCCAATCGCGGTCCGGTGAGTCACTACCGCGACGGTTCCGGGGAGCTGAAGACTAACCGCGGGAGCGGTGGGCTCGTGTCGGCGCTGTCCGGCCTCGCCGAACGCCTCAGCGAGAACGGGGTCGTCTGGGTGTGCGGGGCGTTGACCGACGCGGACGTCACCGCCGCCGCCCGTCACAAGGACGGCTTAATCCCTATACAACCGCGTGTTGTCGACGGCAAGCCCGAGGGCCCGAAGATCGATATGCGGATGGTCGACACCGACAAGGAGGCCTACCACAAATTCTACGAGGTGTGGTCGAACCCGATCCTGTGGTTCATCCAGCACGAACTCTACAAGAGTGACGACTGGCAACTTGAGATCACGCAGGAGACACGCGACGCCTTCGAGCGCGGCTACGCCGAGGTAAACCGCGTCTATGCCGATGCAGTCATCGACGAGGTCCGTAAGCGCGACAGCAAGGCGTTGGTAATGTTGCATGATTATCACTTCTATCTGGTGGCCGAACGGGTCCGGGAACAGTGCCCGGATACCATGATCACGCATTTTATCCACATTCCCTGGCCGAGCCCAGAGGCGTGGCATATCCTCCCGGAGGATATCCGTGAGCGGCTGTTTCGGGGCCTGCTCGGCAACGACATCGTCGGCTTCCAGACCCGCAGCGCCGCACGTAACTTTGCGCTGTGCGCCCAAGAGCTGCCCGGCGTTAGGGTCGAGAGGGACCCGGATAATCCGGACACGCTGGAGGTACATGTAGACGGCCGCACCGTCCGGGTCCGCCATTACCCGATCTCAGTGAACCCGGAGGCGTTGAAAGAGATCCAACGCACGCAGGAAGTGCAGAAACACATCTCCGAACTGGAGAAGAAATTCCAGACGGATGATCTTCAGCTCATCCTGCGGGTGGACCGCACCGACCCGAGCAAGAACGCCGTGCGCGGGTTCGATGCCTTCGGCAAGCTGCTCGATAATCATCCTGAACTGGTCGGGAAGGTCCGCTTTCTGGCACTGCTGCAAAAGAGCCGTACGAACGTGCCCGCGTACGCCGACTACATCAAGAAGATCGATGATAAGGTCGCCGAGATCAACGCGCGGTACGCGCCGGACGGGTGGCAGCCCATCGATCTGCACTACGTCGAGGATCTCCCACTCGCAGTCGCGGCGTACTCGATCTGCGATGTGATCATGGTTAACCCTGTTGCGGACGGTATGAACCTGGTGGCCAAGGAGGTCGCGCTGCTGGCCAAGGAGGTCGCGGCGCGCAAGCAACGCTGCAGCGTGCTGGCCCTGTCAGAGAAGGCAGGCGTCTACGAAGAACTCGGCGAGTATGCCGTCACGTTGGATCCCTTTAGTATCGATCAGATGGCGGGCGCTCTCTACACGGCGCTGAACTTGGAGAAGGAAGATCGACGCGAGCGCCTGAAGAATGCTGCCAAGCAGGTAGAAACACATCATGTGGAAGATTGGCTGAACGCTCAGTTGAAAGATATCCCGCCTTTACGTCAACTGTCAGGATCACCGAAAGCTTACCCAGCCCCGCATCAGGCAGCTTACCCAGCCCCTATTCGCCCGTCATCTGGTCGAGCATGTCCAGCACCAGGCGCCGCTTCTTCCGGTAGCGGACTTCATAGGGTAGACCGGCACGAGCCCGCAGCCAGCGAGCCTGCCCGGCAGCCGCCTGGTCGCTGACGGCGCTGACGCCCCTGTGCTGTCAACTACCCTGAGTGGCTGGTGGGTGCGCGAGATGGCGTGACACTGTCGCATCGGCGGAGTCCGGCATCGCGAATATCGGCTGATGCATCGAGGTCGTGTCTGTCCACCGGTTCCGGCGTCGGAGTTCGCGGGGTTCCGGTTCCCACCGGAAGTGATCATTCTGGCGGTACGGTGGTACCTGCGGTTCGCGTTGTCGTACCGGGATGTCGAGGAACTGCTCGCCGAACGTGGCCTCGACGTTGACCACGTCACGATCTACCGCGGGGTGCAGCGCTTCACGCCCTTGCTGGCCGAGACGGCCCGGGCGTGTCGTCATCGGCCTGGGGACAGGGGGTTTGTCGATGAGACCTATGTGAAGGTCGCCGGCCGCTGGACGTACCCGTACCGGGCGGTCGACCAGTACGGGCAGGTCATCGACGTCCTGGCCAGCACCCGCCGCGACCAGGCCGCTGCCCGGCGCTTCTTCGTTCGAGCACTGGCCCAAGGTCGCCGGCCAGCCGAGGTCACCACCGGCAAGACACCGGTCTACCCGCCACTCCTCGACGAGCTGCTTCCCGAGTCCTGCCACGTCGACGCCCAGGGCTGCGCGAAGGTTGCGTGGTGTGACGG
>NZ_CDWWXB010000104.1:0-1481 GCF_977971855.1 Frankia sp. CoWAU3
GGGGGTGTGTCGGCCGGGGGTGTGTCGGCCGGGGGCGTGCTGTCGGGGAACGGCAAGCCCGGTCACGCGGCGACCTCGATCACGATCTTGCCGCGGCCGTGGCCGTTCTCCACCGCGCGCAGCGCCGCCGGGGCCTGGTCCAGCGGGAAGGTCGCGGTCACGAGCGGGTCCAGCGCGCCGTCCACGACCAGCTGGGCGACCGCGTCGAGCACGCGGCTGTCCCGGGCCCGCTGGACCGTCGTCCCGCCGTGCCGGTCGCTCGCCCCGGACAAGGCCGTGACGAGCTTCGACCGGTCCGCGAGGACCTCGACGACGTCGTCCAGCGTCTCGCCCCCGACGAGATCGTAGATTCCGTCGACCCCCCGGGGCGCGGCGGCCCGCACCCGGTCCGCGACATCGGGGCCCGGCTCGACGTGCGCCACGCCGAGGGCCTCGACGAAGTCCTTCTTGCCGGCGCTCGCGGTGCCGACGACCGTCAGGCCCGCATGCCGGGCGATCTGCGCGGCGGCCACTCCCACGCCGCCACCCACACCGATGATCAGCAGGGTGGCGCCGGGCGGCAGGGCCAGCTGGTGCACGCCGTCGTAGGCGGTCGCCGCCGCGACCGGAAGCGTCGCCGCGGCCACGAAGGACACCGCGGCTGGCTTGCGCGCACTCTCCCTGGCGGTCAGCACCGTGTACTCGGCGTAGCCACCGCCCGGCGCGCTGCCGAACACCTCGTCGCCGACGGCGAATCCGTTGACGTCCGGGCCCGCCTGCGTCACCACGCCGGAGGCCTCCACTCCGAGCACGACCGGAAACACGGCAGGCGGGGCTGCCGGCAGCCGCAGGCCGCCCCGCAGCTTCCAGTCCACGGGGTTGACCCCGGCGGCGCGTACCGCGATCGTGAGCTGACCCGGCCCGGCCACCGGGATCGGGAGGTCAGCGAACGCCTCCACCTCCGGACCGCCGTGGTCGTTGTAGACGTAAGCCTTCGGCACCACAACCACCGTTCCCTTCGCCGTTTCCCCTGGCCGTCCCGCCGCGGCTGTCCCACCGCGTCGAGACCTCCGCGATGTCCGCGATGTCCGCGGCAGGCGTCAACGCCGACCGCGATCACCTACAACACCGGGCCGGGCCGTCACCTTCCGGCGGTGGCCGGCACCGGGACGGCGGCGGCCACCGCCGAGGTCAGGCCGATAGTCAAATTCTGGTTCTGTTCGACGTCGAAGAAGATCGAAGGAGGCCAGGGGAGGCCAGGGGGAGGCCGGGAAAGGTCGGGGGTGACCTGGGAGGCCGAGAAAGGTCTGGGCAGGTGCGATCCTGGCCGACTCACGTCCGGTGCCGCCGCTGCTCGGTGAGTAACTCGTAGGACCGCACCTGCTCGGCGGGGGTGACCTGGCGGGGCCGGTTTTGCGCTCACGGCCACGACCCCGCCGGTGGCTACCGGCACCGAGCCTGCCCTACAGCCGACCCGGTGACTCCCATAAGCCTGCTAACTC
>NZ_CDWWXB010000104.1:2068-11767 GCF_977971855.1 Frankia sp. CoWAU3
CCGCTAGGCCTCGGGCGGAGCCTCGTTACGGCTCATCGGATTGGCTGCGACGAAGGCCCGGGTCTGTTCATAGGCGCGCTGGATGTACGCCTCCAGCTCGGTGCGCTCCACCCGCCACTGGCCCCTCCCCCCGATCTTGATGGCGGGGAGCTCGCCCGAGCGGACAAGCGCGTAGGTCTGACTGGAGGAGATGTTGAGGATGTCCGCCACATCGCTGAGTTGAAGGAAGCGGTCGTTCATCAAAGTCCTCCTTCTGAGGGCGGATGTCTCTCCTCATGTGTGTATCAGAGATACTACCGCTCATCGCGTCCGGATGCGTCTGCTTGTGGATAAGTGCACGCGGATACCGCCAAAAGCCCGTGCTCGCAGGTACTGGACTGGTCCGCCATCCGCGCCTGCATGGCCCAGATGTCGACGGATCCCGTTCGGTCCGCAGCCGATTCCTCGCTGGTTTGGCTGGGCTCAGGGCCGACGACCGCGTACGCTCTGCGACCGGAAGGTGCGAACATGTACCAATGGTCCGGCTAGGAGAAGAGGGGGGTCTCCCGGTGACCGAGCTCGCCGCGGCACCGGCCCGCCCGGAGGCGTCCCCGCCACCGACATCACCCCCGGCCCGTCGGTTGACCCGCCGACGGTGGCGCGACTCCCGGCTGCTCGTCGGGGTGTTGCTCGTGCTCGTCTCGGTGGTCGTCGGGGCGCGGCTGTTCGCCAGCGCGGACGCGACCCGCCAGTGGGTGGTAGCCAAGGTGGACCTGCCGGCCGGGCACATCATCGTTGCCGGGGATCTCGCCACGGTATCGGCCAGGCTCGACGAGAGGACCTCGGGTCATTACTACCCGGGAAGCCGTCTCGACGACCTGATCGGCGCCACCCTGGCGCGGCCGGTGGACACCGGCGAGCTGGTGAGCGGACCCGACTTCGCCGGCCAGAACACCCAGCCGACGCGGCTGGTGCCGATCATTGTGAAGGCCGGGCGGCTGCCGACCCTCGGACCGGGTGACCATGTGGACGTCTTCGTGTTCCAGAGCGGCGCCGCAGCGCCGAGCACTACCGGGGGCGATCAGCAGGCCGGCTGGAGCACACCGGCCGCGCCCGCGGGTGCGGGGGCCGAGGCGCTGGTCCTGCACGACGTCGAGTTCGTCAGCCTCGAGAAGCTGACCAGCGGGGACCGTTCGCTGACGCTGCGCGTGCCGGTGGACAACGCCATCCAGGCCGTCGCGGCCTCGCAGAGCGAGCGGGTCGACGTCGTGAAGCTTGAGCGCGACTCCCGCGGTGAGGTCGGCTCGACGGGACCGACCACTGTGCCGGGGTACGGCCGGTGAGCCTGCCGATCCTCACCGCTGTCACCGATGCGATGGTCGAGGCCGGCCTGGTCTCGGCCTTCGATCGTCGCGACCTCGGGGTTACGGTGGTGCGCCGCTGCGTCGACCTGCCGGACCTGCTGGCCGCGGCGACCACCGGCGCGGCCCGGGCCGCCCTGCTGTCCGCGGACCTGCGCCGGCTCGACCGGGATGCGCTGACCCGCCTGGCCATGGCGGGCATCGCGGTGGTCGGGCTGACCGCCCCCGGCGACGAGGACGGCGACCGGCGGCTGCGGCAACTCGGCGTGGCCGCGGTCATCCCCTCGGACGCCACCGCGGAGGTCATCGCGGGAGCGGTCGTCGAGGCATCCCGGGCGCTGGCGACGAACGCGGCCGCGCCGGCGACCTGGGCGTCCGGTTCGTACAGCGAACCACTCGTCGGGTTCGGGCCGCTCGCCCCGGCCATCGACGTCACCGACGGTGTGGGGCCGATCGAACCGGGCGACGGCTGGGTGGGCCGGGTGATTGCGGTATGGGGTCCGGCCGGCGCGCCGGGACGCACCACGATCGCGCTGTGCCTGGCCGCCGAACTCGCCGGGCTGGGGACCTCCACCCTGCTGGTGGACGCCGACTCCTACGGCGGCGCGGTCGGGCAGCTCGTCGGCCTGCTCGAGGAGGCCCCCGGTCTGGCCGCGGCGGCCCGGTCGGCCAACCAGGGGCTGCTGGACGTGCCCCGGCTCGCCGTACTGTGCCGGGATCTGGGCGGCGGCCTGCGGGTGCTGCCCGGCATCTCCCGCCCCTCGCGGTGGCCCGAGCTACGCCCGGCATCCGTTGAGACCGTGCTGTCGATGGCCCGGCGTCTGGCGTCCTTCGTCGTCGTGGACTGCGGGTTCTGCCTGGAGACGGACGAGGAACTGTCGTTCGACACCTCCGCGCCCCGGCGTAACGGAGCGACGCTAGCCGTGCTGGGCGCCGCCGACGTCGTGCTGGCGGTGGCGTCCGCCGAACCGGTCGGTCTGGTCCGGTTCGTGCGGGGACTGTCCGACCTGCGGGAGACCGTCCCCGCCGTCGACCCGCTTGTCGTGGTGAACCGGCTGCGCGCCTCAGTTGTGGGCGCAGACCCGGCCCGCGAGGTCAGTCGGGCGATTCTGCGCCACACCGGGACCGAGCCGGTGGCCCTGGTGCCCTACGACCTCGCCGGGCTGGACGCCGCCCAGGTGGCCGGACAGCTCCTGCGTGACATCGCTCCGACCTCCCCGGCCCGGCTGGCGATCAGGGAGCTGGCCGCCCGGCGGCTCCCCCGCCGTCGGCGGGGGAGCCTGCGGCGCCAGGCCCGGTGATCTTGGTGAACCCGGTGATCTTGGTGGGCGGGCGGGCCGTCCCGACGTACGAGCCAGAGCCGCATCCCCTGCTGAGCCTGCCGCTGGGCCTGCTGCCGTTCGGCTGATCGCTCGCGCGGTGTCGGCAACTCACGGTTACGCCCTTGGCGTAACCGTGACATAAAGTATTCGCGCCATCATCCCGGCGTAGTGGGAGCGGTTACGGCGAGCAATTTAGGGGCATCGCTATGTGGAGGGACTTCGGTCAAGTCGTGAGAGGGATCTTGCTGATAGCTTTCGATCTTATAAGATTTACTACATAGAGTAACTTTTTTAATTCATAGAGTCTGAGATGCGAGAGAAGTCGCACGAGAAAGTTGCGCAACGTAGCATCGTATATGTATCTGTGAGCGGTCTCTTTCGGCAACGTTACGTTAGTGGGAGCATGCCTCGCCAGCGCCGCACGAGTCGTACCTTGATCTCCTATGGGCGCGACGAGAGGTACGTGATGCTCGTTCGAGACGGCTGGGGGTGTGTCGGGTGAGCCGAGAGTACGCGAAGGCCGTGGGCGCCCGGTTGCGGGCGATTCGGATACAGCAGGGTCTGTCGCTGCAGGGAGTGGAGCAGAAGTCGCGGGGGCGGTGGAAGACCGCTGCCGTTGGTTCCTATGAGCGCGGTGACCGCATGATCAGCGTGCATCAGCTCTCCGAACTCGCGGGATTCTACGGAGTCCCGGTCTCGGCGCTGTTGCCCAACGAGGATCAGCTGCCGCCGCGGGAGCGTCGCCCACGTACGGTGCTCAACCTGGAGAAGCTGAGCGAGGCTCCGCCGGACTCCTCTGCTCTCGTTCGTCGGTGGGTCGCCCAGATCCAGCGCCAACGGGACGACTACGCCGGCCGCGTGCTGTCCATCCGGGATGGCGACGTGCGTGCGCTCGCCCTGCTCCACGACACGACCCCCCAGGAGTTCGCAGAGCGGCTGCGGAACTGGGGAGTGCTGGAGACCAGTTTCCCCGAAGAGAGTAGCGAGGAGCCGCCGGAGTAGTCCGGTGGACTGCCCGGGCGCTTCGAGCGCCGAGAGCAGCAAGGTACGGTCAACGCGGACCGTGGACTGCTACTGGCCCATCCCCGGCCGTCCCGACGCGGCGGGCACGCCGTTCGTGGGCGGCCCGGCCCAGGTGCGACCGGGCGGCCCACATGGCAGCGAGCATGCCGGGCGGCGGGCATCCCAGCGCGATGCGTCTCCCTTCCCGGTCGCCGCGCCGGGAGGTGGACTATGACCAGGAAACGGGCCCCACGCAGAGGTCTGGTCCTGGGGGCCGGTGGAGTGCTCGGCTCCGCCTGGATGATCGGCGCGATGCGGGCGGTCGAGACCGCGACCGGCCGCGACCTGAGCGGAGCCGACCTGGTGGTCGGCACGTCCGCTGGCTCGGTGGTCGCGGCCCTGCTCGGTCTGGGGATCGGCATCGACGTGATGGCCAATTCCGAGCGGGGGATCTACGAGGCGGGTGATCCCGTTCTTGACTACCGCGACCTCGGTGCCTCCCTACCGCCGCGCCCCCGGATGCGCATGGGCTCACCGAGGCTGCTGACGGTCAGCGCCCGGCACCCCCGGCGGTCCTCGCCGATGGTCACGCTGGCGGCGATGCTTCCACAGGGCCGTGGGAAGATCTCCGCGGTCGGCGATCTGGTGACCGCGGCGATGGACCGCAAGGGCCTCGATCCGACCGAGTGGCCGACCAGGCCCGCGCTGCGGGTGGTGGCCATGAACTTCGACACCGGTGAGCGCGTGCTGTTCGGCGTGGCCGATGCGCCTCGGGCGACCTTGTCCGAGGCGGTGATGGCGTCGTGTGCCATTCCCGGCTGGTACGCCCCGGTCGCGGTGGACGGCCAGCGGTTCGTCGACGGCGGAACCCGATCGCCCGCATCGGTCGATCTTCTTGCCGACGCGGGCCTCGCGGAGATCCTGGTGCTCGCCCCGGCCTGCTCGTTCCAACTCGACCGACCCCGTGGCACGGTGGCCCGGGTCGAACGCCAGGTCCGCCGGGCCGCCACCCGCCGGCTGATGCGGGAGGTCGAGATGGTGGAGGCGGCGGGCACCCGGGTGACGGTGCTCTGCCCAGGTCCGGAGGACCTCGAGGTCATCGGCGGAAACGTGATGGATCTGACCCGGCGGGCCCAGGTGTTCGAGACGGCGCTGCGTACGACGGGCGAGGCCCTGCATGTCGCAGCCCGTTCCGCCCGTTCCGGCGTGGCCGGGGCCACCGACGACGCCGAGGCGAGGGGGGCCGGCTCGGGCTCGGCCTGGCCGGCTGACCGGGTTCCCGTGGCTGACCGGGTCCTCGTGGCCGGCTCGCCCCGCTTGGTTGCACACTGAGCGGGTGCGCATCTATCTCCCGTCCACGCTGGCCGTCGCCCGATCGGTCTGGGAATCCGCGCGCATCCCCCCAGGCACCGGATTCGCGGTCACCCCAGCGACGCGTGAGTGGTACGCCCAGTCGGAGTCCGAGGAGGAGTTGGAGTACGCGGCGCTGCACGACGCCGGCCGGGCGAGCCTGCGACTGCTGGACGCCGACCCGTCCGCGCCGCGCCGGCGCGTGGTCTTCGTGGCCGATGTCGCGGACGGCGAGGTGCGGGTACGCGACGATCTTGAGCGGGGTGCCGTCGAGGTGGACTTCCCGGTGCCGTGGTCGGCCGCGCAGGCCATCCATGTCGACGACGGAGACGACGAGGAGGTCGTCGCGGCGGTCGCGGCGGCGGCGAAGTGCATCGTCGAGGCCGATCTCGGTGGGGATGACGCCGCCTTCACCGTGGACAGCGTCGAGGGCTTCGAACTGCTGTGGTTCGCGCCTCAGGAGCTCCCCGATCTTCTCTGACCCCGGCGGAGACGCGGATGTTGAGTGCGCGGGGGTGACCCCCGCGCGGTGGAGGTCACCCCCGCACGGGGGAGGAGACCACGCACGTTGACGGCTCGTTGGGGCATGCTGTCTGGACTGGTGACCAGCTGGCGTGAAATGTTCCCGACGGGCGGCCCTCGTGGTTGTCTTTCCAGGCTCCTCCCTGGGGTGCTGTTCGTCGTCTGACGTCCGTGAACGGTGATTTCCCACCCAGGGAGATCGACGTGGCCAACGGTTGAACCTCCCCGGGTGCGGTCGATGTCGGGCGTTGCGAATAATGCTGGGGAGCCTTGCGGCGGCGACCGGGTCACCACCTGGATGGCGCCGAGGGGGGCTCCACTTTCCACAACCTTCGTACCGAGATGTCACTCCCGCTGGCAGGTGTGATCTCGACCGACCCACCGCGGTAAGGAAGCTGGCAGCCCATGCTGTACCTCGCCGGGCAGATCCTGGCGTACGTGCTGGTGGCGATGCTCATTGGTGCGGCGCTGGCATGGGTCTTCCTGATCGCGCCGCTGCGCCGGCAGGCCCGCAACGCCGACGCCGACGCCGCGCGAAATCGGGCGGGATCGGGGGAGGCGCCGGCCGGCACCGGCCCGGAGCTCGACGAATCCCGCCCTGGCGCGGTCCCGTCGACCGATCGGGCGGCAGCCGCGAACGACGTGAACCGGGTGAACGCCGGGAATGCTGCGGAGGCCGGGAATGCCGTGCCGGCAGGCACCGGCGACGCCGACACGGGTGTCCCCGATTCGGGCGCCCGCGGCACGGGCACAGGGCAGGCCGCCGAGCTGATCGCCCGGTTGCGCCGGCAGCGTGACGACGTCGCCCTGGAGAAGGCGGATCTAACTGCCCGGCTCGCTGTCGCCGAACAGCGTGCCGCGGAGTCCGAACGGCGAATCGCCGAGGCGGAGCGCCATGCTGTGATCGCAGGCGCCCGGGTCGAGGAGATCGAGACAGCGCTGCGGGCCCGGGCGTACGCCGTGACACCCGGCGCGGCCCAGGCCCTCCCGGCCGGTTCGGGTGCCGCCGGCCCGGTGCCGGCGGGCTCTCCGGGGGCGGGCGGTGATCCCGTCGGCCCCTCGGCTGCGCAGCTCGCCCATGAGGCCGAGCTGCTGCGCAGACAGCTCGTCGAGGCCGAGGGCCGGGCGGCCAAGTTCTCCTCCCGGCTGGCCATGGCCCGTACGGAGGCGGAGGACGCGCAACGCCAGGTGGCCACCATGACCACCCGGCTGGATCGGCACCAGGCCGAATGGGCGGCCGAACGGCTCAGCCTGCTGGGGCGGATCGCGAAATCCGAGGCGCTTCTGGGCCAGGCCTCCGCTGACGAGGAAGCCGGTGCCGAGCATCCCGAGGCCGCCCCCTCTGCCGAGGCCGCCGAGGCGGTCGGGGTTGCTGCCGCGGGCGGCGTGGTCCCGTCGAACCTCGCGGTCACCCCGAACGATGCGGGGCCGTCGAAGAGCGCGCTGCCCGCGCACGGTCTGGCCCTGTCGCCCGAGCCGAACGTCTCGGGGGCGACGGTCCAGGCGAGCGGCGTTGCCACGAAGAACCGGCCACCGGCCCTGGGCGGACCGCCGTCGAGTGGTCAGGGGAGTGGCGGCGGTGTGAAGAGCACCGGTGGAACGAACGGGGCCAGCGGCCAGCCGGGCACGGGTAGCCGGGTCGTGCTGGAACCCGCGCCGCGGTGGAACGGTCTCCTCGATCCCGTGCGGTCGGGCGGCGACAAGCTCAAGGAGATTGTCGGCGTGGGCCCGGTGATCGAGGCCCGGCTGCGGGCGTTGGGCATCACAACCTTCAGCCAGCTGGCCGAAATGGGTGATACCGACGTCGAGCGGCTCGCTCACCGGCTGGATGGCTTCGGTGACCGCATCGTCTCCGACGATTGGGTCGGCCAGGCCCAGGATCTGCAGGCCCGGCACTACGGCGGCGTCTACTGACCGGACCGCCCTCCACCCCGCTCGGTCACAGTCCGGAGATGAGTCCCTCGATCTCAGCCTCCAGGATCCGGCGGTCGGTGACGTCGCAGTAGAGCCAGACATGGCCGCGGTAGCCGTCGGCCGCGGTCAGCGGGATGTGGCTACGCTCGAACACCCGTCCGTCGGCGAACATCACCGTCTCCCGGCGTAGCGTCCGCCGTCGGCGGAGCAGGATGTCCAGGCGCGTCGCGAATCCGGATGGATCGTCCACCAGCCCGGGCCGGGGACGCAGCTGCAGCCGGCAGTCCGTTCCGACCAGGTCGACGGGCAGGTCCGCCAGATCGAACAGATCGCAGTACACCTGGTTCACCGCCACCACACGCCCGTCCCGGTCGGCGATGAGCACGGCGGTCGTCAGTTCGGCGAGCAGGGTCGTCAGCCAGCGTTCCCGGTCCCGGCATGCCTCCTCGATCCGTCGGGCCTCGGAGAACAGGCAGCCACAGGTGTGGTTCGAGCCCCTGGCGCGTCCGAAGGGACGCAGGTCGTCGTTCTCGCTGCGATGCAGGGCCACGGCCGCGCGCCACTCCGCTCCAGGCGGGAGCGTCCCGCGGGGAAACCCGACCGTGGGCCGATCCTCGGTGGATTCGCGGGATGTCTCCCGGCCTGGCGTCGGTTCGCCGGGAACCGGCCGGCGGGGAAGCGGAACAGACCATTCCCAGCCCCGATCGCCCCGATCGCCCCGGTCGGACTGGTCGGACTGGTCCGGCAGATCACAGGGGTCCGGTCCGTCGAACGGGTCCGGTCCGTCGAACACGCCGAACCCGTCGAGATCGCCCGCGGGCACCCCATCGGCGGCGAGGGCCTGGAAGCCGAGGAGATCATGACCGAGCAGGTGTCCGTCGAGGAGGTCGGGATCGAGAGCGGCGAGTTCGAAAGCCGCCTCGCGACGGTGAAGGCGGTCGAGTTCGGCCTGCTCGTCGTCAAGGTGTTCGAGATCGGCCGCTTCGTGATGCGTCGCTTCGTGATGCGCCGGTTTGTGAGACGTCGGTTCGCGGGAAGCGACGTCGGGTTCGGCTCGCTCCCGGACAGCGACGTCGTCGGTATCGGGCTGGTCCGCGGACGATGGGCCGATCGGGGAGCGACGCCCCTGGAGCCGCGGCGAGGACACTGGCGCACCCTTCATCGGCACACCCGTCACCGGCCCGGCGGCGTTCTCGAACGCACTGGCCGACGGCACGGTGAGGGTGCCGACGATCCGTCGTCTACCGTCCCCTGCCGAGGTCACCACCGTCTGCATGACCGCGTCGCAGGGCGGTTCGCCCGGCCGGATCAACCGGACCTGGATCGAAAACCCGTCGCCGTGCGTGACGAGGTGCCGCCACCGGCTGCCGACGTTCGCTACGTCGCCGGGATGGACAATGCGTTGCCATCCCCGTCCGACCGCCTCGTCGCGGGTAACGCCGGTCAACTCGGACCACAGTCGGTTCACAAAGAGATACCGGCCTTCCGCATCGGTGGCGAATACCGCGACCGGGCAGTTTTCGACAATCCGCCAGAACATTTTCCAAGCGGTCGTGTCGAACATGTCTGACGATCGGGGATCCCGGGCGCCACTCATCGTGATGCCCCTTTCCCCCCCGGGGGATCGTGCCGGGGATGCGTCGGGGGCAACGCCGCCCTGGTGGCCGAATGAGGTTCTCGCGAGCGGCTGACGACCGCGCTGGTTGTTGGCTGACCGGACACGGAAGGGACCCCCGAGGCAGGCGTTGGTGGGACGCTGGATGAGACCGGCGGGGTGGGGGGTTTCCGCCTGTCGACCCAGCGATGCGATATCGACTACAGGGATGTTCGGGTTAGGGACCGCCGAAAGGCTATCGCCTCGGCGTCGTTTCGAGGGAGAAATCGCGCGGGCGTTTCCGGGGCGGTTGGTGCACCGTCGGTGCAGTCGATATGCGCGCAGAGCGAGGATAGATGTCCGGTCCGCGGCCGCTTTTTGGCTGCGGAGAGTAGCAGCCTTGGTGGTCAAGGTGGGACCCTGTACGGGCTGTGGCCTACCTGAGCCCTACCCGCTCCACACCCTCGGTGGGGGTTGTGCGAACGTTGTTGCGTCCGCCCCCGACGTCGGGGGTTGCTTACCAGTGACCTTCTTTCTACGCTTCGTGGCAATTGTCGGGGCGGGAAGAGACGAAAGTCGGAGGAGCAGCGGTTTCCGTGGCGGTGGCACGCGGCAGTTGGCTGGACGCGACATCGTTCGTGGAGGACGAGGTCAG
>NZ_CDWWXB010000105.1:0-870 GCF_977971855.1 Frankia sp. CoWAU3
GCCGGATCCCTCCCGGGGATCGACGGCGCCCGGATAGAAATCGAGCAGTACCGGTGGGACCGTATCCAGGTGGATGGGGTGCCGCACGACCATGCCTTCAGCAGGTCGGCTGGGGAGAAAAGGACGACGGTCGTCACCCTCGACCGTGGCACGGCCTTCGTCGTGTCCGGACTCGCCGGGCTGGTCCTGCTGAAGTCGACCGGCTCGGAATTCTCGGGGTTTCTCCGCGACCGGTACACCACACTGCCCGAGACGACAGACCGCATCCTGGCGACAGAGGTCACCGCCCGCTGGCGCTACGTCCAGTCAGACCTCGACTTCGGGCGGCTGTTCGACGGGGTACGGACGGCTCTGGTCAGCACCTTCGCGAGCCTCCACAGCCTGGCTCTGCAACAGACCCTGTACCGGATGGGCGAGGCGGCGCTGACCGCGCACGCCGACGTCGCCGAAATCCGCCTGTCAATGCCGAACAAACACCACTTTCTGGTTGATCTAGAACCGTTCGGGCTCGATAATCCCAACACGGTCTACTACGCTGCGGACCGACCGTACGGCAAGATCGAGGGAACGGTCCTGCGCGATGACGCTCCCGACCCGGGGCCGAGCTGGCTGGCCCTCCCGGGATTCTGCTGACCGGTGCGGACCCCCGACGGGCGGTGCGGCGTCCCGGACGCCTGTTCACGGGACGCCTGTCCCGGACGCCCGTCCCAGCGGCGCAGCGTAAGGCGGTCGCCGGGCATAAGCGTGAGGGCAAGCGCGGCGTCGCCGTCGCGCACGGCGAGGGCCGCCATCCCCGCCGAGTCGACGTAGAGCACCACCTCCCCCGGGCCGACGGAGCCGAAGGTGACCCCCACGGCCAGTTCAGTCATC
>NZ_CDWWXB010000105.1:1314-3518 GCF_977971855.1 Frankia sp. CoWAU3
GGCCGCCTGCTCGGCCCCGGTCAGGCGGTCCCGCCGGAGCGGTCGCAGCACCGCCCGACCCGGCGGGCGCAGCCCGGCCGCGCCGAGCAGCGCGCCGGAGGCCGCGAGCTGGACGTTGCCGAACGTGTCGACGAGGACCACCTCGGTCTCCACGGTCCCATCCGGGCGTAGCCGGGCCAGGGCCGCCCGGGGACGGACCAGGGTCGCCGGCTCCACCGGCTCACCGACCTCCTGGAGCGGTGTCCCGCGCGCCAGGGCGGCAGCCACCGGGGCGAAGACGTCCCGGCCGTGGAACGTCGCGGGGGTTGCGGGCCGCGCCGCCAGCGTGACCGCGGCCTCGATCCCCCCCAGCCGCTCGGCCGCGGAGATCAGCAGGCCGTTGTCGGGCCCGACCAGGTGACCGCCGACCGCGCGCAGTGCCAGGGCCCGGCGCGACGTGCCTACCCCGGGATCCACCACGGCGAGGTGCACCCCCCGAGGCAGGGAACCCACCGTCTGGGCGAGCACGGCCGCCCCCCGCCGCACGTCCCCCGGCGGCACCAGGTGGGTCACGTCGATGATCCGGGCGTCCGGCACCGTCTGCAGGATCACCCCGTGGCAGGCTGCGACGAAGCCGTCGGCGAGTCCGTAGTCAGTGGTGAAGCTGATACACCTCACCGGCTCAACCTGACGTCAACCCGATGGCTGACGTCAACCCGATGGTCCGGAGACGGACGCCTCGCCGAGCCCGGTGCCGTCCCGGCCCGGTGGGTCCGGATGGCCGTGCACCCAGCCCTCGTCATCCACCCAGCCCTCACTGTCGACCACCCGGTGGGGATCGGCCTCCAGGGCCAGCAGTTCGCCCGCCGCCGACTGGCCCGGATCATAGCTGACAGGCCGGTCGCGTTCGGGCGTCGGACCGCCGTTGGCGATGACCACCGCGACCCACGGAATGATCACGGCCATCACGACGGCGACAAACCGTAGCCAGCCGTGGAAGGCGACCACGGCGAGCACGAAGCAGAGCATCCGGAACATCATCGAGAGGAGGTAACGCACCTCCCGCCGATGGATGTCCCACTGCCGCGACCGGGCCGCGGACGTGATCAGGACCGTGTCCTGCCGCCTGAACATCACGCGTACACCTCGATGGCTCTCACTCCCCGACCGGTGCGCCGCCCCGTGCCTCCAAATATCCTCCTCACCGGCGCCCGGGGAAAATGCCGGCGGCAGGCGTGCGACGGTGCGGACCAGGAACCACGGCGTCCGCCGGGCGCCGTGTCGGACGACACCATGTCAGCTAGCACCATGTCAGGTGACACCACCTCAAGTGACAACATGTCAAGCAGTATCATGTCAAGTGGCACCATGTCGGACGGGAATCCGGCCCGGATCCGCCGACCGGATGAACAGCCGGTCGTGTGCACCCGTACGGTGCACCAAGCTGTGCCAGAACGTTCATGTAACGGTCGGCTGGCCGTCTGCGGCACGGCTCCATGCCCTGCCACCGTGCTCGTGTGCGCATAGCGGTGATCACCGAGTCGTTCCTCCCCCATGTTGACGGGGTGACGAACACGGTCTGTCGAGTGCTGGAACATCTGCGGGACCGGCAGCACGAGGCGACGGTCATCGCGCTGGCTCCGGCGCCCGCCGCCCGACGGCACGCAGCCACGCCGGTGCTGTGGGCGCCGTCGGCTCCCCTACCGGGTTACCCGGCGTTTCGCTTCGCAGTCCCGTGGCCCGGGCTTCCCGCCGCCTTACGGGAGTTCAACCCGGACATCGTCCACCTGGCGGCGCCCGCCGGCCTCGGGGCGCAGGCGGTGTTCGCGGCGCGGCGGCTCGGCATACCGAGCATCGCCGTCTACCAGACGGACATCGCCGCGTTCGCCGCCCGCTACGGGCTGGCCACCGCGGAACGCACGATCTGGCACTGGCTCGCCATCGTACACCGGCTCGCGGCCCGGACCCTCGCGCCGTCCTGGGATGCCGTCGACACCCTCCTGAGCCAGGGCGTGCAACGGGTCGCCCGCTGGAGTCGGGGGGTGGACCTCGAACGTTTCCACCCGGCGCACCGGGACGACGAGCTGCGCCGCCGCCTCGCTCCGAACGGCGAGGTCCTGGTCGGCTACGTCGGCCGGCTGGCCCGGGAGAAGCGGGTGGAGCTGCTCGGAGCGGTGTCCGACATCCCGAACACCCGGCTCGTCGTCGTCGGTGACGGCCCCTCC
>NZ_CDWWXB010000105.1:3758-11728 GCF_977971855.1 Frankia sp. CoWAU3
ACCCTGGCCCGGTCGATGCCGAACGCGGCGTTCCTCGGATTCCGCGCCGGGCAGGAGCTCTCGGCCGCGGTCGCGAGCCTCGACGTCTTCGTCCACACCGGCATCCACGAGACATTCTGCCAGGCGGCGCAGGAGGCCAAGGCGAGCGGGGTACCGGTGGTCGCCCCTGCGGCGGGCGGGCTGCTTGACGTTGTCGAGCACGGCCGCACCGGGCTGCACTACACCCCGGCGACCCCGGCGACCCCGGCGACCCCGCGGGCGCAGGTCGCGGCCCTGACCGACGACCTCCCTCGTCGGGTGGCGATGGGTGCGGCGGCCCGGGAGTCGGTCGCGGGATGCGGGTGGAGCGCGATCGGCAACGAGCTGCTCGGCCACTACCGTGACGTGCTCGGCACCGGCGGCGGGGCCGGTCGCTTCGGCCGCCTCAGGCACCCCGGCCCGGTCATCGAGGGACGGAGCGGACGGCGGGGCGGACGACGGGACGGATGGGACGCACGCAAGCGGCCCGGGACGGGAAACGACGACGGGTGGTCAGCATGAAGATCGTGCAGGCGGCAAACTTCGTCGCGCCGGCCTCCGGCGGCATCCGGACGACACTGCGCCACCTCGCCGCCGGCTACACCGCGGCGGGCCACGAGGTCGTCCAGATCATTCCGGGCGAGCAGGACGCCGAACTGGTCCGGCCGGATGCCCGCGTGCTCCAACTGCGCGCCCCCGGCTACCCGGAACCGGTTACCGGATCATCACCGAGCCGTGGCGCGTCGCCGACCTGCTCGACCGGGAACGGCCCGACCGACTCGAGGTCCACGACCGGGCGACCCTGCGTCCGCTGGCCCGATGGGCCCGCCGGCGCGGGGTGCCGTCGCTGGTCGTCAGCCACGAGCGGCTCGACCGCCTGCTCGGCACCTGGACACCCGCACCGTTGCGGGGAGTCCTGCCGGTCTCGACAGCCGCGGACCGGGCAAACGCCTCGCTCGCGGCCGCCTTCGACTCCGTCGTGGCGACGACGGCCTGGGCGGCGGCGGAGTTCGTCCGCATCGGCGCCGGCAACCTGCGCCACGTTCCGCTCGGCGTCGAGCTCGACCGTTTCTCCTCCGCCCACCACGACCTGACCCTGCGACGCGCCTTCGCCCGTGACCAGGAGGCGCTGCTGGTGGTGGCCAGCCGGCTGGCACCGGAGAAGCGGGTCGACCTCGCCGTGGACGCGGCAGCCGAACTCGTCCGCCGCCGGGTGCCGGCGCGCCTGGTGATCGCCGGTGACGGGGCCCATCGGGGCCGGCTGGAACGGCATGCGGCCGGGCTGCCGGTGACCTTCCTCGGGTTCGTGGCCGACCAGGAACGGCTCGCCGGCCTGCTGGCGACCGCCGACCTCGCGCTCGCCCCCGGCCCGGTGGAGACCTTCGGGCTGGCCGCTCTGGAGGCGCTCGCCAGCGGCACCCCGGCAGTGGTGCACCACGCCAGCGCGCTCGCCGAACTGATCGTCCCGGGAGTGGGCACGATCGCCGCGGGTAGCGGATTCACGTTCGCCGACGCCGTCGTGGACCTGCTGTCCGCCTCGCCTGCGCAGATCCACGCGCGCCGGATCGCGGCCCGGGCCCGCGCGGAGCAGTTCCCCTGGTCGGCCACGGTCACGGGCTTCCTTGCCTGCCACGACTCGCCCGGTCCGGCCGCCCCGGACACGGCCTTCCCGCAGCCACCGGCGCCGCCGCTCGCGGCCTGACTCGCGGCCTGAAAGGCGGGCAGAGCCATGGACTCCGGCACCGGATCCCGGCGATTCGTCGCGCTGGGCGACAGCATCACGGTCGGCCTCGGCGACGGCGTGACGATGGGACGCGAACACCGCCGCCCCGCGACGGGAGGACGGGGCTTCGCCGCCCGGCTCGCCGCGTGCCTGGGCCCGGCCGGCGCCATGGAATTCACCAATCTGGCCACCACGGGAGCAACCACGCACGACGTGCGTACCCGTCAGCTTCCCGTCGCCCTGTCGCTGGGCCCCCAGATCGCCAGTGTGATCGCCGGCATGAACGACGTGCTGAAACCGACGTTCGATCCGCTGCGGTTACGCCAGGACCTGGTCTGGACGGTGGGCCGCCTGCGGGCCGACGGAGTCGTCGTCCTCACCGCTACCATGCCCGATCCCAGCCGGCTGCTCCCGGTGCCGGCGCCGTTCGGCCGGATCCTGAGCGAACGGGTCGAACGGCTCAACGCGGCGGTCCAGGCCGCGGCCCGGACGGACCCCGGAGTGTTGATGGTCGACCTCTGCGGGCACCCTGCGGTGCGCAGCCGGTCCAGCTTCGACGTGGACCGGATCCACCCGGGGCCACGCGGCCACCGCCTGATCGCGCAGGCGTTCGCCCACCGTCTGTCGCACGCCGGGGTATCACTCGTGGGTATGCCGGACGGACCCGATCATGAGGAACCGGCTCCGGGAATCATCGAGCACTCCTACTGGCTGCTGAGCGTGGGCCTGCCCTGGCTGGCCGGGCGGTGCCTGCCCAGAGGCGACAAATGGCGCTATCATCCGGAAAAAGGTCTGGTACGGCCCCCTCGGCGAGCCTGAAGGCTCCTCGATTGCCTACGGTAGGCAATGTGCTTCCCGCCCTGTCAGCGTCGCCCCGGTCCGGAGTCCTCACCGGATGGGGCAATGCGTGGCTTGCCGGGCTCGTCGGGCTCGACGACGTCATCACCCAGATGCACCGCGCGCTCGGTGGCGAGGCGGCGCCGCACACCCTCGGCGACGAGCCGCTCGTGCTGGGCCTGGGAGCCCTGCGTTCGGCCGGAGCGCAACGGCTCCGGCTGGTCCTGCCCGCACCCGGGGACGCCACCGGCCTGCCCGGCCCGGCGGAGGTGAACAGGGACGCGATCACCGCCGGAGAGGCGATCATCGTGATCGGCCCGAACCCGCCGCTGGTGCTCGTCCCCGGGGTCGTCGTGCACGGGCCGGCCCTGGAGGGGCGGCTGGAGTCGGTGCACTGGCGGGTGCTCGTCGCGTCCCGCGTGCCACCGCCCGGAGCCGGCCTGCGCGCCGCGGAACACGACCTCAGCAACGCGATCCGCACCACGACGGCCGCGCTCATCGACCTCGACATCGCAAGCGCCCGCCCCGAGGTGCTCGCCCTGCTGCGCGACCGCGGGGTGGATGACCCGGGCCCGGGGCTGGGCCCAGGTCATCCACCGGGGGCGCACGCCTTGCTGGCCCGGGCGGAGCGATTGTCGACCCTGCTCGACCTCGCCGCCCGGGACGACGGTGCCGCGGTGACCGCGAGCGAGATCGCCCGCAGGTCCGCGGCGCTGCGCAGCCTTTCCGCAGCGGTGCGTCACGCCTACGCGGCGGCCTACGACGCCTTCGACCCGACGTATGCCCCCGTGCCGCCCTCGAACTGACGATCGCCGGCTGTCCGCCCCGGCCGGCTCCGGTCAGTTCAGCCGAGGGCAGAAGTGCCCGGCCGGATCGTCCGGGCGACCGCACAGGACGCACGGTGGACGCCCGGCTGCGACGATCGTGCGGGCCCGTTCGATGAAGGCACGGGCCTGTTTGATCGACAGTCCCACCCGCAACGAGTCGAGCTCGTCCTCGCTCTCGGGGAGCCGGAACTCCCCGGGGGACAGCCCGGCCGCCTCGACGAAGACCCGGTGGCCGTCCCAGGACACCGTGAGCTGGCCCAGATGGAAGTCCTCCTCGAACGGGGCATCCAGCGGGGCAAGATCGATCTCGACGTCCGAAGCGGTCGGAAGCACGATGCCCTGGGTCTGGCCCACCTGGCCGAGCAACGCGGTCAGCCCCTCCGCGAGAGCGGTGACCTCGGTTTTCTCCAGACCGACCGTCACGACCTGACCACGCCCGGCAGCCTGCAGGAAGAAGACCCGGTCACCCGGCTGGCCGACGGTTCCCACCACGAACCTTTCCGGGGATTCGAACACGTAGCGCCGCATATCTCCGATCGCTCCGTTACCTTGACTCGCTTCGTCGTTCGGTCCTGATCGCTTCGTTCCCCATCAGTATCGGTTCCCCATCAGCATCGGTTCCCCATCAGCATCGGTTCACCATCAGTATGGCCGCACCGCCATGCGGTCCGCCCTCGCCCGCCCTCCCGGATTCAGGACCACCCCGGATTCGGGTCCGCGGGGGTTCAGGTCCGCGGCGGCCCGAGGGGCTCGCAGCAGTGCGCGGGGCAGTCCGCCGGCCATGGCCCGAGGCCGGTCAGCGACCGTCGGACGCCGCCGGGACGACGCAGCTCCTCGATCAGTTCTCTCACCATCGAGACGAACCGCGGATCCACCCCGACGGTGCCCGCCCGCGTCGCCGGCAGGCCCAGCTCCCGCGCCCGTTCCAGGGCCCCCACGTCGAGGTCGTAGCGGACCTCCATGTGATCACTGACGAACCCCAGCGGAATGATCACGGAACTGGCGGCCCCCGCCGCGGCCAGCTGCGCGAGCCGATCGCGCACGTCCGGCTCGAGCCACGGCACGTCCGGCGATCCACTGCGGCTGCAGAAGGCCAGGTCGAAGGGATGACGCACGCCGGTGATGCGTTCGATCCCCTCGATGACCACCGCTGCGGTGGCCCGCAGCTGGCGAGCGTAGGCGCCCTCGCCACGCCCGCTGGCGCGGGCCTGCGCGAGGGGGAGCGAATGGGCGGTGAAGATCAGATGGGCATCGGAACGCACCTTCGCCGGCAGGTCGGCCAGCGCCGCGACGCCGCGGTCCACCATCGGCTCCACGAACCCCGGATGGTCGAAGAACAGCCGCAGCTTCACCAGCTCGGGCGCACGGTCCCCCACCGCGGCGGCGGCTGCCGCGAGGTCCTCCCGGTACTGCCGGCATCCCGAGTAGGACGAGAAAGCCGAGGTGACGAAGCACGCGGCACGCCGGATGCCGTCGGCGGCCATCTGGGCGACCGTGTCGGTCAGATAGGGCGCCCAGTTCCGGTTCCCCCAGTAGACCGGCAGCCCGGGCAGCTCCGCACGCAACGCGGTGACCAGCGCCCGGTTCTGCTCGTTGAGGGGGCTACGCTCACCGAACAGGTGGTACTGCTCGGCGACGACCGCCAGCCGGGAGGCGGGGATGTCCCGGCCCCTGGTCACGTTACGGAGGAACGGCAACACGTCGCCGGGCCCCTCGGGACCCCCGAACGAGACGAGCAGCAAGGCGTCCACGTCCCCCGATGCCCCGGCCCCGCTCATCTCGGCACGCTGCCGGCGATCTCCGCCGGATAGCTCGGGAAGTAGCGGGTGATCTCGGACAGCTCGAAGGTGGGCCGGATGGACCCGGCCGGTTCCCGCGCGAGCAGGAACGCGAACGACGCGCGGACCAACGCGATCAGGCCCGGCACATCGTCGGGCGAGAGCCCCACCGCCGCGAGCACCTTGTCATCGACCCGCACCCGGTAGTTGAAGGAGAGCCCGCGGACTCCCGGAGCCGTCTCCTCCGCGACCTCGACGTCGAAGTCGCGGCCGCCGTATGGTTCCACCCGGATCACGCCCACCGACCCACCCCCTCGCGGTTGCGCCGACCGCACCGCCGCAGCCACCTCCACCGCTGAGCCACCTCAACTGCTGAGCCACCTCAACTGAGAGGGAAGGCGCGCCCCTGGTTTCGATCAGCCAGCGGCGTGGCGGCACGGCGACGCCGCGCCACCTACGATATCCGTCGGCGCGCCCCACACGCGTCGCCGCCGGGCAAGAAGATCCCCAGGACCGACTCCCGCGCGGCAGCCGGGGCAGGCACCGGCCCACCCGGGCGCCATCGCGGGTGATCCAACCGATGATCAGACGGCCAGGTGAGCGTTCATAGCGCGGGCCCGCTCGCCGAGCTCGGGCATTTCCACGACCGTGACCCCGGCCGCGCCGAGCAGTTCGTAGCCCTGGCAGTCGGCGACGAACAGGCTGGGTTCCCGCCAGGCGATGACCACTCGGGGGATCTTCGCTTCCAGGATGAGCTGGGTGCAGGTGCGTGGCCACGACATGCGCTGGGAGCAGGGTTCGAGTGTGCTGTAGATCGTCGCGGTGGCGAGACGGGGGTCATCGGGAGCGACCTTCGCGAGCGCGGACTCCTCGGCATGCACCGTGTCGTCGACCTCGCGGGAAAACCCGAACGCGATCTCCTCGCCGTTCTCGCCGACGATGACGGCACCCACCGAGTAGGCACCGGTGGCGGGCGGGCAGCGGTGAGCGAGCTCGATGGCCCGCGTCATCCACCGGTGGTCATCGATCTGGGCCATGAGGGGCTCGTCCTTTCTCGGGCGGGTCCGGCAACCGTCGAAGAGCCCATCGCCTGCCGGAACTCGACCCCGTAGAGAACTTTGGCAACGATCTAGATGGTTGGGCCTGCTGGGAGCGCACGGCGCTCGGATGAGACCTGTTCACCCAGGTCGCGGACGGGTTCGAGCCGTGCCCACTCCTCGTTGCGGGCGAGGGTGCGCCAAATACCGGCGGCCCGGTTGAAGGTCGGGCCGTTGGTCACTTCCTTGCCGTCAACGATCATGAGGGCGTCGCTTGCTGCGGTGGCTGCCTGTTCGGGGTCCGGGTGGGTGCGGTGGATGAAGGCCCGTGCGAGTGCGAGATAGGTGCCGGCGGTGCTGACGTACCGTCCGGTTCCGCTGAGCATCGCCAACGATGCGCGGGCGTGTGGCTCGGCTTCGTCACCCTTGCCGAGATAGCCGAGTACCACCGCATTGAAAGCTTCGCTGGACTCTTCGTCGATCGGTGAAGGTCCTGGCAGGCGGTTGCCGGTCCAGAGATGATCATTCATGGTCCGCAAGGCGGTTAGTGCTTCGTCTTCGCGGCTGGTGATGGCGTAGGCGCGGGCCTGTGCGCAGGCGAGGAGCGGGACGATATAGGGGTGCGCCTGCGGCTGGGCCTGGGCGGCGATGTCCGCAGCGGTCTCGAACTCGCGGGCGAAGAAGGCCACGGCGGAGCGCATGGCGGCAACCGATCCGGCAAGTAGTAGGTTACCGGCTGCCTGGGCGTGTTGGGCGGCGAGGACGAAGAACGTCAACGCGCCGTCGTCATCGCCCATGTCGAAGGCAAGTCGACCACGGTAGAAGGCGTATTGGCCGGCGAGGAGTTCGAGGTCGCGGCGGTCGGTGCCGGTGAC
This sequence comes from Frankia sp. CoWAU3, assembly GCF_977971855.1. Taxonomy (NCBI): domain Bacteria; kingdom Bacillati; phylum Actinomycetota; class Actinomycetes; order Frankiales; family Frankiaceae; genus Frankia; species Frankia sp. CoWAU3. The sequence continues at coordinate 10,854 of NZ_CDWWXB010000105.1, forward strand.
TCTGGTTTCCAACCGGGCTTCCGCATCGTCCCACGCCTGTTCGACGGGTCCGAGTAGATCCGCGTGCGGTGTCGTGGAGTAGATCCGGGTGAGGCGTTGGATGCCCTGGTGGAGCTGGGCGACACTGAGGGGGTCCGGGGTGGACGCGGCGATGGCGCGGGAGATCTGCGCGGCGCGGCTGGTGGCACCGGTCGTGGCGGTGCTGGCGGCAAGGAGGATGCCGGTGCCGAGTAGGTCACGGCGGCGCGACGGACTCACCTCCTCGCGGGGCGGCCCGCTGCCGGGCTCCGCCTGAGCGGGAACCATGACGGGACGTGGTAGCACGGGCGGCGGGGCTACGGCCTGTGTCTCACGGTAGCGAGTGGGATTCCGGGTCAGCAAATCTTCCACGGAAACGTGAAACATCTCCTCCAACACCCGGCATGCCGCCGGATAGGGCCTGGTGGCTACCTGGCCGGCGATCCACCGTTCCGCCTGCCGGTCGCTGAGTGCCCCCGGCACCCGAAGATCGTTGTTTTCCCGGCTGAGTGTGCGGGCGGTGGTGTCGAAGACACGGCGGAAGTCGTCGCAACTCCAGTTCCGATCATGAAGTAGTCGGGCGAGCATCGTGTCGCTGCGGGGCGGGGCCATCAGCGGTCCTTCCGACTGCCTGGCGAGGTCTGAGGTCCTGGTCAGGTGCCATGTTCCGACCGCCGGCCTCGAATGTCACGGGATGGCATCAGGAAGGCACGGATGGCAGGCGGATGCCGTGCCGTGCCGTCATGGTGGCGGCGTTCCCCTGCGCCCCGACGGTCACTGTGATGTCCGTGCCAGTTCCCCCGGCTGCCGGGGTGGGGGCCCGGTGATGGGTGAGCGTGCCGGCGTCGGGGCGCAGG
>NZ_CDWWXB010000106.1:0-856 GCF_977971855.1 Frankia sp. CoWAU3
GGGCGACACCCACGCGGTGTCAGCTACTACGTCTGTGCCCGGAAGGGTGAGTACGTCGCGGCCGAGCATCCGGGCAAGGCGGACATCTGGCTCCGCGAAGATGACCTTGTACATGGGGTCAACACGTTTCTGGCCGAGCGGGTGTTCGGCGAGTACCGGTTGGATCTTCTCGACTCTCATCTGAGGGAAGTGGACGCGACCCGCGAGCATAATCGAAAACGGCAAATCGCGTCACTCCACGGCGCCATCGCTGACGCTGAGGCTCGTAGCAAGCGGTTGCTGCGCAACTTCGAACTTATCGACAACCCGGACCAGGACATGGCTCGCGACATCGCGGAGCGGCGGATCGAGCTGAGGTCCGAGCGAGAAGCCCTCCAGCAGGCGCTGATCGATCTTGAGGATGAGGATGCGGTGGCGCCCAATCCCGGCCTGTTGCGGGCGCTGCCGGTGGGCGCCGTCGACGTCGACAGGCTGCCTGAGGATCTCTCTCGCCGGCTCTTCGAGGCCCTTCGGCTCGAAGTCCGGTACAACCGCGCGACTAACATCGCAACTTGCCGGGTAACTCTGACAGGCGAGACCGTGCCAACCGCCGCTGGCGTCGGCGTTGACGCAGTCAGGGTGGTCCGGAAGGCTCCCAACAAGATCGAGAAGGAGGAGGCGGCCGTGCAGATCCGCGAGAGGATCATGCACGGGTCTGCGTGGTGCCCCCAACGGGATTCGAACCCGTGCTACCGCCTTGAAAGGGCGACGTCCTGGGCCGCTAGACGATGGGGGCGCGGCGACGACCCTCAGCGAGGCTGCGCATCCGCCCAACCGCGACGTCGATCGTCTGAAACACCGCAAGCATAGGGGATGG
>NZ_CDWWXB010000106.1:1210-3510 GCF_977971855.1 Frankia sp. CoWAU3
CGCGATGGCGCGGCGCGGGTCGACCCATCGGTAGCGGGAACGGAAGAAGGCTCGGACCGGCAGCCCCTCGATCGCGATCGAGTGCTCGATCCGCGCCGGCCCGGCGGGATCGCCGCGACCATGGACCTCGGCGAGATCGAAACTCAGCGTGACCTCGTCGGCCCGGTCCCCGGGAGTGTTCGGATCATAGACACGGAGCGTGATCGACGTTCCGGCCTGGACGTAGGCGTAGGCGAGCACCTGATGGTTCAAGCCTAGCAGCCGCGGATCGGGGGAGCGCACCGTGATGATCCCGATCGGGGACAGCAACCCCTCGTCCAGATCGAGCCGGATCCGTGGCCACTCATCCGCCAGGCTCGTCCGCGCGACTCCCGGCCGGACCCGGATCCCCCGGTTGACGTCGGCGTCGGCGCCCTGCATGAGCCGGTAGTAGCGGGCCACCCCCCGCGGGATGTCGAAGCTCTCCAGCAGGCGGCGGACGAGGTACGCGTACAGCGGGGAACCGACTGCCGGCGCCACGACGTCAGGCGGCGGCCCGATTCCGGCCTCGAACAGATCACTCACAGCGTAGATCATCCCGCCGCACAGGCCCCGGCTGGCGTCGCCGAGGCCCAGCCGCCGAGTCGACCCTGGCGCCGAAACGGCCAACAACGGTTGCGGAGCGAAGCTGTTCGTGAACCGGAACGCGCTGGTACTGGGCCGGAAACCGGGCACAGTCGACTCCCGCCCCCAGCCCTGGTTATCGGCGCCGCCCGACGTCACGGTGCCGGGCGGGTTACGGCGCCAGGCGGCGGCCCAACGATGATCAACCTCCGGGCAGCTCGGATCTCTGTCCAGCCTCTCGGCTGTCCAGGGCCTCGGCCGTCCGTCCAGTGCCTTGGCCCGGCGCGACGAGACCGGCGGACAGCCGTAACGGCCGTCCGCCGGTTCCCCAGCAGGTCCACCCAGCGCCCTCCCGGTGCGGAGGTGGTCCTTGACGCGGGACGTCGGCGGGACAGGATCCCGACGCATGGGCTCACCCACATGCCGGACGACCCGACGCCTGGATCTATCTACCCCTCCATCAGCGGCCCGATGGTGATACCGCAGCCTCCGGCTGTCGTCCGATACGGGACGATCAACCGCTCTCGAGACCTTCGGCCCTATTCCGCGGGACTCACGACCGACACCCTCGCACTGTCAGCCGTGCGGCCCGCACCCGAGGACCCGTACCCGAGGAGAGGAGGGGGCTCGTGCAACGCGCCAGGTTGGCGCGAACCTAGATGTCACTTCCGATGCTCGGAACTCCCTTCAGCAGGGCACGCACCTCCGCCTCTCGGTACCGGCGGTGACCGCCCAGAGTCCGAATCGACGTCAGCTTTCCGGCCTTCGCCCACCGGGTCACGGTCTTCGGGTCTACCCGAAACATCGTGGCAACCTCGGCGGGCGTCAGCAGCGGCTCAGCGTCTGGCGTTCGTGTCGTCATTGCGTTGGCCTCCCGTCACAGAGCGTCGCTCCGTCCCATACAGATCGTGCATCCTTCGGGGGCATTTCGGACATGGCACGTCAGGACCATCTACTGACTAGTCACAGCTCGTCCGAAGCGGGCGGCAACTCTCAGTTAACAGAATGCGCCGATCAGCTCGCGGATTCCCGTGCCTGCAGGGGCCTCCACCTCATCAGGACTCGTTCGTAGGCTTCGACCGCTAGGTCTGTTCGCCCACGGCGTAACGCACTGACAGCCTCGACGATGTCCTCTACAGAGTTGTCGCGCCGAAGCATGTCATCGTCCAGCAAGTCAACTAGCCCGTCGTAGTCCAGTTCGACCCTGCTCTGCGGATGGAAGGACCCCAGCCAACGGGCCAGCTCGCCGACGCCCTCGACTCCCGGGGCGTCCGGAGAGCTCGCCCGCACCGCCTCCACCGCTTCCACCGCCCGGCCCGCCCGCCGCCTGGCGAGGCTCATCGTGGTGCGGTAGATCATGGACCGCTCGGCGGTGTCCCCCGTGACCAGGGACCGTTCGGCCGGGTCGAAGAGCAGGAACCACGGCGGTGGCACCATCCAGGTACAGGTCTGCACGTGGACCTTGAGCGCGGGGCGGCGGGCCTTCCACCGGTTCAGCTCGACCTCGGCCGGCTCGATGATCCGCCGTGGCAGGAACGCCTCCGCGACGCGGTCGGGCATCAGGCCGCGGAACTCGAGCGCCGCCTGCCACACCCGCAGCTGGGTCGACCACGGACAGACGAACATCAGACCGTCGATCCACTGGACGAAGGCCGACTCGTCGGCGACGTCAAGGGTGGGATGGACGGTCGCGACCA
>NZ_CDWWXB010000106.1:3832-4730 GCF_977971855.1 Frankia sp. CoWAU3
GCGCCAGGACCCGCTCCCGGCGGGTCCCGGCCCGGCGCGAAGGCGGCCCCGCGGCGGCGTAACGCTGCCAGCGGCCACGTTCGGCCGCGGGAAAGGCAGCGAGCGGTTCGTACACCCGCAGATACGCCGCGGGGGAGACGACGGGCACCTCAGGACCCACTTACCGCGCGCGATCCGACCGACGACACCCACGCGGATGCCCTGGATCCTGGCATGCCTCGATCCTGGCACGTCCGCACACAAGCCGTCCGGCCTACCGGCGCCGTAGGGTTCGCCAGGACACGATCTGCGGGCCCTGGGCGCGGCGCGGGGTGGTTCGGCCCGCGCGCGGGATCAGGGCGGTGGGGGCCACGGGCCCCACGGAGGCCCCCAGAAGGCCCCCAGAAGGCCCCGAGGAGAGAGGTGCGCCATGTCGTCCCTGTTCAGGTCGTCCCTGTTCAGCGCCGTTTGTGACCATGAGCAGGTGCTGTTGTGCTCGGACCGTCCCTCGGGTCTTCACGCGATCATCGCCATCTACTCGACGGCGCTGGGGCCGTCGCTGGGCGGTACCCGCTTCCACCCCTACGCCGACGAGGAAGTCGCGTTGGCGGACGCCCTCGCCCTGTCCCGGGCGATGGCCTACAAGGCCGCCTGCGCCGGGCTGGACCTCGGCGGCGGCAAGGCCGTCATCATCGGTGATCCGGCCGTCGCGAAGTCGGAGCCACTGCTGCGCGCCTTCGGCCGCCATGTCGCATCATTGGGCGGCCGATACATCACCGCTTGCGACGTCGGTACCTACGTGGCGGACATGGACGTCATCGCCCGGGAAACCCGGTGGATAACCGGACGGTCACCGGCGCACGGCGGTTCGGGCGACTCCGGCGTGCTGACCGCCTACGGGGTCTTCGAGGGCATGCGC
>NZ_CDWWXB010000106.1:5189-11925 GCF_977971855.1 Frankia sp. CoWAU3
GCCGCGTCGCGGTCTCGGGAGTCGGCAAGGTCGGGCGGCGGCTCATCGGGCATCTCCTCGACAGCGGCGCCTCGGTGGTCGCGGGCGACGTGGACCCGGTGGCCCTGGCCCGGCTGCGGGTGGAGTTCCCGGCGGCCGAGACCGTGCCGGACCCGGACGATCTGCTCGACCTCGACATCGACGTGTACGCCCCCTGCGCGCTGGGCGGAGCGCTGAGCGCGGAGACCGTCCGCCGGCTGCGAGCCGGCGTCGTCTGCGGCGGCGCCAACAACCAGCTCGCGCAGCCCGAGGTCGGGCGGCAGCTCGCCGACGCCGGAGTCCTGTACGCCCCCGACTTCGTGGTCAACGCCGGCGGCCTGATCCAGGTCGCGGACGAGATCGAGGGCTACTCGCCGGAGCGGGCCCGGGCCAGGGCCGCGCAGATCTTCGACACCACCTCGGAGGTGTTCCGCCTCGCCAAGGCCGAGGAGGTGACCCCGACCGAGGCCGCGGAGCGGCTCGCCGAACGCCGCATGACCGACGTGGGACGCCTGCGGGGGATCCTGCTGCCCTGACGCCGACCGCGGATGGGGCGAGACGCACCGTGGGGCGAGACGCACCGTGAGGCGAGGCACACCCCCGCCACCAGGCACGATCACCCGCCCGGCGGGGGCCTGAACGTCAATGGGAACAGGTGACGGTGATCACATCTAGGCCCCGTCAAACGGGCCGCCGACGGCGGGGACAAGCGGATATCCCCGATCGAACCCACCGGACAAGCGGGTTCATACACCGTTTCCGATCGCGGACACCTTGTCCGGGGACAGGCAACTGTCGGGTTGGCGTGCCGAGAAGCCTCCGGTCCCTGTAGTCTCGGGAAGCACGAGACAGTGAGAGCACCGGGGCGGGTCCCCGTCGTCATGTTCGAGGGGGTCGAGCCATGGGGCGCGGCCGAGCTAAGGCCAAGCAGACGAAAGTCGCCCGCGAGCTCAAGTACAACTCGCCCACTATGGATCTCGACCGATTGAAGGCGGATCTGGGCGCGGGCTCGACGCGCGAGAACAACAACGACGACTCGTACGTAGATGACGACTACGGATACGACGCCTACGCAGACGACGAGGACGATCGACGTTCCTCCCGCTGACAGCGTCGCTTCGGTAGTCGCTCACCGCGGTGGTCGTCGCCGACGGTGGTCGTCCGGGCTCAGGCCCGGGCTCCCACCGCCATAACGTGCTGCCGTGATGTTGGCCGCGCTGCATGCTTCTTCGCCAGTTCACTCCTGATCAGCCCAGGCTGCCCGGACAGGTTGCCCAACCTGCCCGGAGGGGCTGCCCTGCCCGGACGGGCTGTCCCGGACGGGCCGCCTCAGCGTGGATGCCGGCCGGCGAGCCGGGCCCTGGCCACGCCGGCTGGCTCCGGAGCGTCCGCCGTGCCGACCTCCCCTGCCACCCAGGCCGGCACGTCCCGCGCGGCGAGCAGCGCGAGAGCGTCGGCGACCGCAGTGGCCGGCAAGACCGCCACCATGCCGACTCCCTGGTTGAAGGTGGCTTCCATGTCCGCCTGGGTCACCTCGCCGCGCTCGGCGAGCAGACCGAAGATCGGGGGCACTGACCACGACGCCCGGTCCACCGTGGCCAGCAGGCCCGGCGGGATGACCCGGGCGAGGTTCGCCGCGAGACCGCCGCCGGTGATGTGGGCGAAGGTGTGCACCTCGACAGCCGCGGCCAGCGCCAGGCAGTCCCGGGCATAGATGCGGGTCGGAACCAGCAGGGACGTGCCCAGCGTGCCCCCCAGGGACGGGACGTATGACTCCAGATCCTCCCGCGCGGTCTCGGGAATCCCACCGGGCTGGCCAGAATCGACAGGACCGAACAAGATATGCCGTACGAGCGAGAAGCCGTTGGAGTGGATGCCGGATGATGCCATCGCGACCACCACGTCCCCGGGCCGGACTCGCTCCGGCCCGAGCACGTCGTCGGCCTCCACGACCCCGACCCCCGTCGCGGCCAGGTCGTAGTCGTCGCTACCCATGAGCCCAGGGTGCTCGGCGGTCTCCCCGCCGACCAGCGCCGCCCCCGCCTGCTCGCAGCCGGTTGCGATGCCGGAGACGATCTCGGCCACGCGCGCGGGGACCAGGGAGCCGCACGCGAGGTAGTCGAGCAGGAACAGCGGCTCCGCACCGCACACCACGAGGTCGTCGACAACCATGGCGACCAGATCAATGCCCACGGTGTCGTGCGTGTCCAGGGCCCGGGCAACGGCAATCTTGGTGCCCACACCGTCGGTCGAGGAGGCGAGCAGCGGCCGACGGTACCGCGCCGTATCCAGCGCGAACAGGCCGGCGAATCCGCCGAGCGAACCGACGACCTCGGGCCGGGTCGCGCGCGCGACGTGACCGCGCATCAGCTCGACGGCACGCTCGCCCGCGGCCACGTTGACCCCGGCCGCCCGGTACGAGTTCAATCCACCGCTCATGCGGGCCTCACCCCGGCCGGCTGGGGCTCGGACTCAAGATCGGGCTCGGGCTCGGGCTCGGCGTCGTGGTTGTCCGGGGAGGGATCGGCACCGTTCATGCCCAGCGTCACGCCGCGCCGCAGCGCCTCGGCGATCATGTCCTCGGTGGTCTCCGCGCCGCCCGTCGCCTCCAGCCGATGCTTGCCGAGCTTGTCGGAATCGTTCAGCGGAACCGGATACACGCCGTCGAAGCAGGCCCGGCAGAGCGTGCCGGCCGGTTGGCGGGAGGCCTCGACGAGGCCCTCCAACGAGACGTAGGCCAGCGAGTCGGCCCCGAGAGAGGCTCTGATCTCCTCGATGCCCGCCTCACTGGCGATCAGCTCGGCGCGGGTCGCGAAGTCGATGCCGTAGAAGCAGGGCCACCGTACCGGCGGCGAGGAGATCCGGATGTGGACCTCGGCGGCGCCGGCCTCCCGCAGCATGCGCACCAGCGCGCGCTGTGTGTTGCCGCGGACGATCGAGTCGTCCACCACGACGAGGCGACGCCCCTCGATCACATCCCGCAGGGGGTTCAGCTTGAGCCGGATCCCGCGCTGCCGAATCGTCTGCGAGGGCTGGATGAAGGTGCGCCCGACGTAGGAGTTCTTGACCAGGCCCTCACCGAACGGGATGCCCGACTCCTCCGCGTAGCCGACCGCGGCGGGTACTCCGGACTGCGGCACGGGGATGACCAGGTCGGCCTCCACCGGCGCCTCGCGGGCCAGCTGCCGGCCAACATCGACCCGGGTGGCGTGCACAGAGCGTCCGGCGATCGACGTGTCCGGGCGAGCGAGATAGACGTACTCGAACAGGCAGCCGTGCGGATCGGGCCGGGCGAACGTGCGCGAACGCACCCCCTCGGCGTCGATGACGACCAGCTCGCCAGGAACGATCTCCCGTACGAGGGTGGCGCCGACGATGTCGAGGGCGGCCGTCTCGCTGGCGATGATCCACGCGCCGTCGGGATGGCCGTCGAGCCGGCCGAGCACGAGCGGGTGGATCCCGTGCGCGTCCCGGGCGGCATACAGCGTCAAGGCGTCCGAGAAGACCAGCGAGAAGGCCCCGGTCAGGCGGGGCAGCACGTCCATCGCCGCGTCGACGAGGGTCGGGCCGGGATGGTCGGCGAGCATGGCGGTGATGAGGTCCGAGTCGGTGGTCGCCCGCAGGCGGTCCCGCTCCGCGCCGAGCGTCCGCGCGAGCTCGACGATGTTGGTGAGGTTGCCGTTGTGCCCGAGCGCGATGGGGCCGCCGAAGCGGGCGGTGCGGTACGACGGCTGGGCGTTCTCCCAGGTGGAGGAGCCTGTCGTCGAGTACCGGGTGTGACCGACCGCCACATGGCCGCTCAGGCTGGACAGGGTGACCTCGTCGAAGACCTGAGCGACAAGCCCCAGTTCCTTGAAGACCACCACGGTCCGACCGTCCCCGACCGCGATGCCGGCAGCCTCCTGCCCGCGGTGCTGCAGCGCGTACAGACCGTAGTAGGCCAGGTTCGCCACGTCCTCACCGGGCGCCCACACCCCGAACACACCGCAGGCGTCACGCGGCCCCGGCTCGTCGGAGAGGTCTGATTCCCATCCGGGGGTGGCGCCGAAGCGGGGTGCGACGTCTGGCACCAGGACTCCTCGACAGGTCAGGGACACCGAAGAATGCGGACAATCTCGCGCGGGACCATGCGGGACCACAGAGGTGCCGGGCTCGTCCGCCGACGCGCCGAGACGCGCCGAGACGCGCCGACCACTCCGACCACCGCCTCACCCCCGGCAGCTACCTCCCACCACGCTAGCAGTGAGGACGCGCATCGGCCGTTGTGCGCGCATGCCCGGACGGACCAGATCGTCCCTGGTAGATCATCCGGCCCAGCCAACCCGCATCTACAGGAGGGGCAGGTAGGAACTGAGGTCGGCGCGCTCGCCGCTGGCCGCGACCCGGCCGTCGGCCACCGCCTCGGCCCACGGCAGGCGGCCCGCGCACAGCAGGACGAAGGCAACGGGTTCGGCCTCGACGACATTCGGCGGTGTGCCCCGGGTATGGCGTGGACCCTCGACGATCTGCACGGCCGTGAACGGCGGCACCCGCAGTTCCACCGAGCGTCCGGGTGCCCGCTCGGTGAACATCTCCGCGAACACCTTCGTCGCCGCCCTGAGCGCATCCCGGACCGGCGTGACGCCTAGGTCGAGGCCGTGCACCACCGCCTCGACCGCTCGGGTGCGCAGGAACTCCGCCAGGCGCATCGGGCCGCCCGGCGTCGGGACCACCGCTTCCTGAGTCACCGCGGCCATGGCGGCCACCGCGGCCGACACCTCACCGGCCAGCCAGCCTCTGATCTCGGCCGGCCCACGGTTCGCCGCCAGCGAGCGGGCGGTGTCCGCGACGGCCTCCGTCCGGGTTCCGGCGCCCGTCAGGTAGCCGCTCGCGGTGACGAGATCCCTCGCGGTGACGAGATCCGTCGTGCGCCGGGACGCCGGGACCGCGGGGGCCAGGGCCTCGGTGAGCGCGGTCGCGGAGCGGGAGACGTGCAGGACGAGGTCGCCGACCGTCCAGCCGGGCAGCGGACTCGGCACCCCGAGGGTCCCGTCGGGCAGGACACTCACCGCATCGACGATCCGCTGCCACTGGTCCGCCAACGTCGCGGCCAGCTCGGTACCGGTCGCCCTGGGATCCTGGCGGCGTCCGCGGGATGGCATCCCTCCATCCTGCCCGGCGCCGCGTCCCGGCCGGATAGCCCACCTGCCAGATACCACCAGGCACCACCCGATAACACCTAGTACAAACCAGTATAAAACGGTGCGCGGTTATATCCGGCTGTCCGCGCGCGCCGGTGTGCCGGACCCGATCCCCCGCCCTGCCGGGCAGGAAGACGAGTATGGACGGGTGCCAGTGACGATCCCGCGCGCTCCCGCCGACGAGTACGCAACCGCCGCGATCCGGCAACGGGTTCTTGACGCCTGGGCCGCCTCCCCGGCCCGCTTCCGGGAAGACGCCAATGCCGAGGAGGACGCGGCTCTCGGCGCCTACCGCGACCGCCTCGTCGTCGAACTTGTGCAGAACGCGGTCGACGCCGCGCGTGAGGCCGGCGTCCCGGCCCGGGTGTACCTGCGGCTGCGCACCTCCGCTTCGGAGTCGGACACTCCGGATGCACCGGATGCACCGGATGCTTCGAAGACCGGCGCCGGTCCCGGGGGCCTGTTGGAGATCGCCAATACGGGGGCACCGCTGAGCCCGGCGGGGGTGGAGGCGCTGTCGACCCTGCGTGCCTCGGCGAAACGGGACACCACGTCAGTAGGGCGGTTCGGCGCCGGATTCGCCGCAGTGCTCGCGGTGAGCGACGATCCCTCGATCGTCTCCCGGTCCCGCCCGGGCGGGGGGGCGTCCGGAGTCACCTGGTCGAAGAGCAGGGTGATCAAGGCCGTGACGGCCGCGGGGGTGGGCCTGACCGAAGAACTGGCCCGGCGCGACGGGGCGGTACCCATCCTCCGGCTGCCATTCGATCTTCCCGCGCCGCCCGCACCACCGGACGGGTACGACACCGTGATCCGCCTCCCGCTGCGGGACGTCGCGGCGGCCACGGCAGCCCGGGATCTGCTGGCGGGGCTCGATCCGACCCTGCCGCTCGTCCTCGGCGGTCCCAGCGAGATCGTGGTTGACGTCGACGGGGCCGTTCGGACGATCACCTGTCGATGGATCCGCGGGGGCGGCTCATCCCAGCCCGCGCCGGGCGCGACGTCGACCCGCGTGGAGATCGCCGATCTCGACGGCGAGCGCTGGCGCGGCATCGCCCGTAGCGGCGTGATCCCGGCCAACCTGCTGGCCGACCGCCCGGTAGAGGAGCGCGGCCGGAACCGCTTCACCGCCCGGGTCATGGTCCGCGACGGCGGATGGCCCGAGGGCGTCGCCCGGGTCGTGCGGGCACCTCAGCCGACGGACGAACCGATCTCGCTGCCGATCCTGGCGAGCGTCGAGCTGCCACTGGATCCCTCGCGTCGATACACGGTATCGGGTCCGTTACGAGACTGGCTCACCGATCAGCTGAGCGCGGCCACCGTGGCGCTGGCCGAATACCTGGGCGCCGGCAGGAACCCAGACGCCGGCAGGAACCCAGACGAGACACCCGGCGACCCGCTGGCCGCGCTGGCCCTCGTGCCGACGGGGCTGCCGGTGGGCGAGGTCGACGGCAGGCTACGGGAGATGCTGATCCGACTTCTCCCGGACGCGGCGATGCTGCCCGGCGGTCTGCGTGGCCGGGACTGTTCCGTCTGCGATC
>NZ_CDWWXB010000107.1:0-3421 GCF_977971855.1 Frankia sp. CoWAU3
ATATCTGGGCGTGCGGAGCTGGTTTGCGCGGCCCGTGCCGGGTACGCATGGGGAAAGAGACGCTTCGCTCGCGCTGTGTCGCCCAGGGCGCCCCGAGTCACCCCACAGCACGTCTACAAAACGTCACCGATCACAACGTAGCGTGATCTCTGCGCGGCCCTGTATCGAAGGTCAGTCCGTCTCGTCGGACCGGTCCAGTGATACCACCGCCGCGCGACGAACGGATCGGGCGACCGCGCCGCACCGATCACAATGCACAGCCAGCCGCACATCCAGACATCCAGCCGACCATGAACGCGGTGCCGAGGAGGAACGGTCCCTTCAACGTCGTTGACCGACGCCCGTTCCGGAGCACTCCAGCGGCGGTTCCAGCGCGAGGGATGCGCACCCCTACGAGGTAGTCCGACACCGGAAGCGGGGGTACCCCTTCTGGCCCCCTCATCGGGAGGTAGGCCATGGCCCGGAACATTCTCGGCTTCCCTGGAACACCGTTCCCCGCAGGCGTGTCGGGAATACGGATGACGGGGACAGCCGGGTACAGCGAAAACAGCCCTACGAGGCCCTCCGCGAACCTCCTACGGGGTTAGTCCGGAGGTTGGCTCGGGGGGTTAGTCTGGGGGTAGTCCGGCCTAGGCGCCGGTTCCACCGTCGGCAGCCGTTGCCGCCGGCCATCGGCCGTCGTGATTCTCCGCGGCTCGGCTGCCCCGGTCGGCCGCCCGGGGCAGCCGACCGGACGGTCCGCCGAGAGTTGTCGTTGTTTAATGTTGTGCGCTTTCGTTGCTTCAGCACGATTGCCCGATGTCATACGACGATGATCTGTTGTTGCGGGAGTGGACGCCAGTCGGATGATCGGCGGGGCTGCCGCCGAGGGATGCCGGGATTTCTTTGGGTCGCAGACGTGGGTGGATCAGGCACTGGTGACCTGGCGCCCATGCTGGCGGTGAGGTAGGTGTGTTATCTGACATGACAGTGTGTAATAGTAGAGCTTCTGGCGACACTGCCTGTCTATCCGTTGTGCCAAGGCGGTGTTCTGTCGGTGCGGGGCGCCTGCGTGCGGGAGGCCGGACTCTCGGGGTCGGTGCTCGACATCGACCTGTTCGGGGTAGGCGAACCGGTGGCACCGCACCGCCCGCTCCCCCCGACACGGGCGGTGCGACCCGCACGGACCGATCAGGCGCGACCGCCTGATCGGACATCACTCGTCCGCACGACTGTTCCGCACGACTCTTCTGCAGGTGAGGCATGTACGCGGCACGGACGGACGGGTAGGAGTTGACTGACGGCACCTGGCGGCACCCGAGAGGACAAGGTGGACCGATGAGCCTGAGCATCCGCAACCGACTGACCGGAACCGTCACCGACATCACCGAAGGTGCGGTGATGAGCACCGTGACCGTCGATCTTTCCGGCGGGCAGACCGTCACCGCCGCGGTGACCCTTGATGCGATCAAGGATCTCGGCCTCTCGGTGGGGGCCACCGTCGAGATTCTGATCAAGTCCACCGAGGTGGCGCTGGCCACGGGCGGCGTGGACGGTCTGAGCATCCGTAACCGGCTGCGCGGCACGGTATCCAGCCTGGAGAGCGGCGGTGCCATGGCCGTCGTGCACATCGCCCTCGACGGTGGCGGCGTGCTCACCGCGGCGATCACCCTGGCCGCCGCGACCGACCTCGCTCTGGCCGCGGGTTCCTCGGTGACCGCCCTGGTCAAGTCGACGGAGGTGGCCCTCGCGGCAGCCTGACGGGACAGCCTGACGGGGCCGGCTGCGCGCTCAACCGCGGAGTCGAGCCGGGTCTTGGTCCCGGGGCACGTTCGAACAGGGGAGAGACGCTGTGCGGGCGACCTTCGTGGTGGGACGGATCGCTGGAGTCCGGATCGGGGTCCACTGGAGCGTGCTGCTCATCTTCGGCATCATCGCGTTCGGCCTCGCGCAGGGCCGCCTCCCACAGGCCTACCCGGGCTATGCCCTGGTGGTGTACTGGGTGGCGGCTCTTGCCGCCGCAGTGGTTTTCTTCGCCTCGCTGCTCGCCCACGAGGTGGCGCACGCCGTGGTGGCCCAGCGCAACGGGGTGGCCGTGGACGACATCGTGTTGTGGCTGCTGGGCGGGGTGGCCCGGCTGAAGTCGGAGGCGTCGAGCCCGGCAGCGGAGCTGCGGATCGCTGGTGTCGGCCCACTCGTCAGCCTCTTGCTGGGCGGGCTCTTCGTGCTGGGCGCCTGGCTGCTCGCCCTGGCGTCCGCGCCCGAACTCCTGATCGAGGTGGTGGCCTGGCTGGCTGGCATCAACCTGCTGCTCGCCGTCTTCAACGCCTTTCCCGCCGCTCCGCTCGACGGTGGGCGGCTGCTGCGCGCCTTCCTGTGGTGGCGTACGGGAGATCGGCTGCGGGCGACCGCCGGGGCCACCGCGGCCGGACGCGTCCTCGGCTGGCTGCTCGTCGTTCTGGGACTCCTCGTGTTCATGAGAGGCGGCGGATTCGGCTGGCTCTGGCTGGCCCTGATCGGCTCGTTCCTCATCGCGGCCGCCACCGCCGAGGGACGGCAGGCGCAGTTGCGCGGTGTGCTCGCCGGCGTCCCGGTACATGACGCCATGACGACGAAACCGCTCACGGTGCCCGCGGCCCTGACCGTCGCGGACCTGCTGGCCGGCCCGCTGTACCGGTACCGGCACTCGGCGTTCCCGGTGACCGGCGAGAACGGAGCCCCGGTCGGGCTGGTGACCCTGGACGGCGCCAAGCAGGTGCCGCCGGAGAAGAGCGGCACGGTAACGGTAAGCGAGGTGATGGTGCCACTGTCGCGGACCACCATCGCGGGTCTCGACGACCCGCTGGCGGATCTGCTGCCGCGCATGGAGCCCGGCGCCGAGCACCGCGTCCTGGTGATGGATCAAGGCAGGCTCGTCGGGATCCTGTCCCTGTCGGACATCAGCCGCACGGTGACGTGGCTGATGAACGCCGCCCCCGGGCCGCGCGAAGTCCCGTGACCGAACCCCGCCGCCAACGCGGGCCTTCGGCTACCGCGGTTGGCGGCGGTCAGCGGAGATCGTGGGTTCCATGGCGGCATCGTCAGGTTCCCTGGCGGCATAGATCGCTGTTTCGGCATAGATCGCTGTTTCGGCGCGGATGGCGGCGGCCACGTTCCGGGCCGCCGCCGCGACCTCGGGGTCAAGTCCGAGGCCTGCGGAGAAGGTATGGCCGCAGATTGCGTAGATGACGAGATGCCGGGGAAGCCAGCCGAGTGTTCGGCTGATCTCGATGGTGTCCGCGAGGCCGAGCGCGTGGGTCGATGGCCCGACGAGATCCGCCGGTAGTGTGCGCTCGTTGGCCGGTATGCGGTGCACAGTTCCGGGCGGGGCCGCGGAATGGGCGGCGTCGATGATCCAGACGGCGTCGGCCCCTTCCCAGGCGGCGAACAGCCCTGTCGGCTC
>NZ_CDWWXB010000107.1:3976-11289 GCF_977971855.1 Frankia sp. CoWAU3
CGTGCAGCGTAGCTGCCGCGCGACTGCCAGGCCGACGGCGTCGTCGTGTCGGTAGGGATTGCCGATCCCGATGACGGTCAGCCGTGTTCGATGTGGAGAGTCAGGAAGTGGGTCGCACATGAGATGCAGGGGTCGTAGTTGCGGATGGCCCGTTCGCAGCGCAGGGCGAGTTCGGGCTCCGGCAGGTTCATGAAGCGTTCCACCACACCGCGCAGGTCTTCTTCGATCGGACGTTGGTTCTGGGCGGTTGGTGGCACGATCTTTGCGTCGAGGATGGTGCCGTTGTGGTCGATCGTGTAGCGGTGGTAGAGCAGGCCGCGGGGTGCCTCCGTGACCCCGTATCCGGTTCCCGCCCGGGGCGGGGCCTCCAGCGCGGAGGGGTCGGGCTCGGTGTAGTCCGCGATGATCCGCAGCGCCTCGTCGGCGGCGTGGACCATCTCGATGCAGCGCACGATGATGCTGCGGTAGGGGTTGCGCTCCGGTGGGCGCAGGCCGATCTCGGCGGCGGTCTCGCGGGCGGCGGGCGCCAGCCGCTCCGCGCCCAGCGCGAAGCGAGCCAGCGGTCCGGTGAGGTAGGAGCCGCCCGCGGCCAGGGTCGAGTGCAGGGCGTTCGACCAGGGCACCTGTTCTTCGGTGAAGTGCCGGTCGTAGTCGGCCGGGGCGATGTCGAGGCCAGCGGTGGAGGCGATCCGGCCGCGCTCAACGGGGTATTCGCCAGGTTGGTGGAGCGCGACGAAGGTCTGGTGGAGTTCGTCTTCGGGGAAGTCCAGGGCGGCGGTGAAGCGGGCGGTGTCCCGGGCGATGTCCCGCGCCTGTTCCAGTTGCCCGACGAGCTCGGTCAGGTCACGCCGGCGTGGTGCCCGGTACCAGCCGCCGACCCGCGCGTTGACGGGGTGGATCGCGCGGCCGCCGATGACCGTCATGAGCGTGTTGCCGGCCTTCTTCAGCGTGAGTCCCAGCTTGACCAGGGCGGGCTGGTCCTGGGCAAGATGCAGTGCGCTGTCGTAGCCGAGGAAGTCCGGCAGGTGCA
Source organism: Frankia sp. CoWAU3 (assembly GCF_977971855.1). Classification (NCBI taxonomy): domain Bacteria; kingdom Bacillati; phylum Actinomycetota; class Actinomycetes; order Frankiales; family Frankiaceae; genus Frankia; species Frankia sp. CoWAU3. The sequence continues at coordinate 5,007 of NZ_CDWWXB010000107.1, forward strand.
GCAGGAAGACGTGTAGTGCGTGACTCTCGATCCATTCGCCGCAGTAGATGAGCCGCCGTAGGGCGGCGGGTGGGCCGGTGACCGTGGTGTCGCAGATTTGTTCGATGGCCGCCAGCGCGCTCATCTGGTAGGCGACCGGGCAGATGCCGCAGATCCGGGCGGTGATGTCGGGTGGCTCGGTGTAGGCCCGGCCGCGGAGGAACGCCTCAAAGAAGCGCGGCGGTTCGAAGATCTTCAGGTGGGCCTCGTCCACCCGCCCGTCGGTGATCTTGATTAGCAGCCTTCCTTCGCCCTCGACCCTGGTGAGTGGGGGAGGTGCGATGGTCCTAGTCGCGCGCATCGGTCTCACCGCTTCCCGAACCCTCGCCGGGGGCGTCGCGGAATGCCGGCGCGGCGGTGTTGAACGTCCGGAACACTCGGTCGACGTTGTCCTCGTTCATCCCGAGGACCCGTAGCTGGCGGATCAACGCGGGGGTGTTGGGGCTCTCCATCGGGCCGAAACAGCCGTAGCAGCCGCGGTGATAGGCCGGGCAGATCGCACCGCATCCGGCATGCGTGACGGGGCCGAGGCACGGCGTGCCGTGCGCGACCATCACGCACACCGTCCCCCGCCGTTTGCATTCGGTGCAGACGGAGGACGAGGAGATGTTCGGGCGTCGGCGAGCGAGGAACGCGCTGATGACTTCGAGGAGCTGGCGAGGGTTGATCGGGCAGCCCTGGAGTTCGAAGTCCACCCGGACGTGCGTGGAGATCGGGGTGGAGGTCGCCAACGTCGAGACGTACGCCGGGGTGGCGTAGACGGCCGCGAGGAAGTCACCGACGTCGGCGAAGTTGCGGAGCGCCTGGATGCCGCCGGCGGTCGCGCAGGCGCCTATTGTGACCAGACGCCGGGACGCGGCCCGGACCTGGTGGATGCGTTCCACGTCCTGTTCGGTGGTGACCGAGCCCTCGACGAGGGAGAGGTCGTAGGGACCGTCGACGGTCGCGCTGGATGCCTCCAGGAAGTAGGAGACGTCGATCTCGCCGGCGAGCGAGAGCAGCTCATCTTCGCAGTCGAGCAGGGTGAGCTGGCACCCGTCGCAGGAGGCGAACTTCCAGACGGCGAGCCGGGGCCTGGCTGGGCTGGTCGGCGTCGGCGTCGGCGTCGGCATCGGCGTAGGCATCGGCATCACAGCTCCCGGACGGCGAGCAACGGTTCCAGGCGGTCGTAGCCGCAGACCTGTCCGTCCAGACAGAGCATCAGCGGGCCGAGCTGGCAGCGGCCGCAGTGACCGAGGCCGCAGTGACCGAGGCCGCAGTGCATGTTGCGTTCCATGGACAGGTGGATGCGGTCGGCGAGTACGCCGGCGTCGACCAGGGCCCGTGCGGTCAGCCGCATCATGATCTCGGGTCCGCAGGTGAACGCGACGGTTCTGGCCGGATCGAAACGCACGTGCGGGAGGAGGGTGGTGACGACGCCGACCCGGCCGTCCCATCCGGGCCGCGCACCGTCGACGGTCACCAGGGCTTGGAGGTCGGTGCGGTCCTGCCAACCGGCCAGTTCCCGGCGGTAGAGGATGTCCGCGGGTATACGGGTGCCGACGAGCACGACCACGTTGCCGTAGTCGGCGCGCCGTCGCAGGATCTGCCGGACGACCGGCCGCAGCGGCGCCAGCCCGAGCCCGCCCGCGACCACGACGACGTCCAGCCCGGCTGCGGCGCCTACCGGCCAGCCTCGCCCGAACGGGCCACGCACCCCGAGGACGTCGCCCGGGCGGGACGCGCAGATCGCTTCCGTCACCGCGCCGACCGCTCGGACGGTGTGCACAAGCAGGCTGTCGGTACCAGCCGTCACGGAGTCGTCGCCCGCCACGGATTCGTCGCCCATCGCCGGGTCGCAGCCCGTCACGGACAGAGGGACCTCGCCGACGCCGAAAGCGTAGACCATGGTGAACTGGCCGGGTGCGGCGATGATCGGAACGTCGGAGAGCGGCGCGAGTTCCAGGGTCCACGTGTCACCCGTCTCCTGGTGGCGGCGGGTCACCCGGAACGGCCGAGGGGTCATCTCCCCGGCCGCGCCGTCAGCCCTGGCCCGGGTTTGCGTAGACATCGAGCAGCCGCAACCGGGTGGCCTGCAGGCGCTCGATGAGCACCTGCGCAAGGTGGGACAGCACGTCGTAGCCCAGCGCCGGGTCCTGGGAGAACTTCTCGCGTAGGCAGGCACCGTCGATGGCGGTGGCGCGGACCAGCGAGAGGGCACGGGCGTCGAAATGGAGCCGGTACGGCGGGAACAGCCAGGACCAGCCCACCACATTGCCGGCTCCGACGGTCTCGATGGGGACCAGACCCCGGGTCTGGACGAAGGTTTCGATCGCGACCGTGCCGTGCCGGATGACGTAGAGAGTGTCGGCCGGGTCGCCTTCCCGCAGGAGTACGTCGCCCGGGCGGAAGATGGCGTGCCGGGCGCACCCGGCGAGGAGGGCGAGGTGGTCCGGGTGCATACCGGCGAAGACGCCGACCTCGCCGAGCGGTGCCTCAACCAACGTCATCGCCGGCCACGGAGTTCGCTCGAATGGCGGTCAGTTCCTCGGTGACGTCGATGCCGACGGGACACCAGGTGATGCACCGTCCGCAGCCGACGCATCCGGACGTTCCGAACTGGTCGTGCCAGGTGCCGAACTTGTGGGTCAACCACTGGCGGTAGCGGGAGCGTCCGGAGGCACGGACGTTGCCGCCGTGGAGGTAGGAGTGGTCCAGCGAGAAGCAGGACTCCCAGCTGCGCCAGCGCTCCGCCTCACTTCCGGTGAGGTCGCTGACGTCCTCCACCGAGGTGCAGAAGCAGGTTGGGCACACCATCGTGCAGTTGCCGCAGCTCAGGCACCGCTGCGCCACCTCGTCCCACCGTGGATGTTCGAGGTTGTCCGCGAGCAGGTCACGCAGGTCGGCCGCGTCGACGGTGCGTCCCATCCGGTCGGCCGCCCCATCCACGGCCGCCTGGGCCGCGCTCCGGTCGGCGGCTTCGCCCGGGCGCCCCGCCAGCTCGCCCAGTATCTCGACGCCCCGGGGGTGCCCGCCTCGACGAGCAGCCGGTGGTCACCGGCCAGGACTTCGCTGAGGACCAGGTCGTAGCCCTCCCGCACCGCCGGGCCCGTGTTCATCGATACGCAGAAGCAGGTCCCACCCGGCTCGTGGCAGTTCACCGCGACGATGAACACATCGCTGCGGCGAGCAGCGTAGTCGCGGTCGGCGTGGCGCCCCCCGAGCAGGATCCGGTCCTGGGTCGCGATGGCCTGCAGCTCACAGGAACGGACGCCGAGGAATGCCACCGCTGCCCGCGGTAGCGGTTCCTCCGCCACCTCGAAGCCGCCGTCCCCGAAGCCGCCATCGCCGTGGCGGCGGGTCGTCAGCAGGCGCAGCCGGGGCGGCAGCAGGTTCTGCTTCCACGAATGCGGCCCCACTGCGTAACCGAACAGCGCTGCGTCGCGACGACGCTCGAGCCGGTAACGACCCGCCTCCTGGACATCGGTCCACCCCACCGGGAGCTGCGCCGCGCTACTGATCTCGTCGTACACGATCGCGCCATCCCGCACCGTCGGGCCGACGACCTGGTACCCGCGTGCACGCAGCACGTCGACGAGCGTCCCGAGCACCGCCGGCTCGACGACGAGCTCGGCCACACCTGCGTCCGTCATCCCACCCTCCGCTCCCCGGACAGCGGTAACCTTCTGTGTCGAGTTCCATACCCCTGGGTGCCGTCGGGGAACATGCGCTTCAGGTGGGGATCCCCGCCCTGGTAGCGATGGACGCCGCGGACGGCCCGACCGCGATCCGCGCCGCCGGCGGCGGGTTGTCGACCGGGTCCTGCGGGGATGTGCCCGTCGTCCTGGCGCCGCGGCGGCTGGAGCCGAAGACTGGACGGCATGAAGTCGTCGGCTGATCCCTGGGACAGGCCGGTACGGGTCGTAGGTGCCGCCGGTGGGGTGCTGTGGCGGCCCACGCGGGACGGGCGGCAGATCGCGGTCGTGCACCGGCCGCGGTATGACGACTGGTCCCTGCCCAAGGGCAAGCTGCGTCGGCGGGAACATCCGTTGCTCGGTGCGTTGCGGGAGGTCGAGGAGGAGACTGGTTACCGGGCCTGGCTCGGGCCCCCGCTCGGCGAGTACCGCTACCTGACGGACGGCGGCAGGACGGTGAAGACGGTCCGGTACTGGGCGATGCAGGCCCGTTCCGGCACGTTCGTCCCCACCCGGGAGGTGGACAGGCTTGCCTGGCTGGCGAAGGGGGATGCGGCGCGCCGGGCCAGCTACGACACCGACCGCCACGTGCTCGCCGAGTTTGGTCGGCTGCCGGCGGGTCGGCTGCCGGCGCCGACGGCCGCACTCGTCGTCATCCGTCACGCTCGGGCCGCCCACCATCGGCGCTGGGACGGGCCTGACCAGCTACGCCCGCTCGATGAGCGCGGCCGGGCCCAGGCGAACGCACTGGTGCCGCTGCTGACCAGCCTGGGGATTCGCCTGCTGATCAGCGCCGACCTGCCCTGCTGCACCGCCACGCTCGCCCCGTACGCACGCGCGGCCGGGCTTGCCATCGAACCGGAGCCGGCGCTGGCGGACACCGGCTATCCCGGATCGGAGGCGAGGGTGATCGCTACCTTGATGGGGCTCGCGGCGTCCGGGACTCCGACGGCGATCTGTAGCCAGCGCACCATCGTTGCCGACCTGCTCCGACGACTCCTGGACGGCTGGTGCTGGCCGATCCCGGACCAGCTCGGGGTACGGGAGGGCGGCTTCTGGCTGCTGCACTGCCCTCCCGGCAGGCTGGTCGCAGCGGAACGTCACGATCCCTTAGCATGATTAGCCTGACGGTGCGTGTTTGTCACGCATGCAGGGTTGAACCCGTCGTCCTTTTCAGCCGGTGCCGCTGCGGGCCTCCTCGGGAGGGTGGCGGACCTCGGCGTCCGGTCCCGGGTAGACGAAGCTGACGTGCCCGGTGTCGGACCAGCGGACGGTGAACGGTGGGTCGCCGGCAGGCGAGCGCACCTCAAGGATCTCCCCAAGGCGGTCCGGTTGCGTGACGGTGGGACGGTGGACAACCAGGGTGTCGCCGGGATGGGCGCGCATCGCCCTACGCCGGGGCGGCAGTTCGAGCGCCAGCTCGACGGGCTCCTCGCCGGTGGTAGCCAGCGGTGGGGCCTCGCGGTGGGGGGCAAAGACCTCATCGGCGAGCGGGTGTACCAGCTCGGCCATCTCGTGCTCGGTGCGGATGAGCAGATCGTCGACGGACAGCAGGCCGACGAGCCGGCGGCCGTCGACGACCGGGAGCCGGCGGATCGCGTGGTCACGGAAGATTTCGTAGGCCCGTTCGAGGTCAACGCCGGACGGTACGGTGATGACCTCGGTGGTCATGAGGGCGTCGATCCGGCTGTCCGTCGGGATACCGCGGGCAACGCCGCGTAGCACGATGTCGCGGTCGGTGACGATCCCGACCAGGCGGTCGTTCTCCATGACGAGGAGCGCGCCCACGCCCTGCCGTTCCATCTGCGCCGCCGCGTCCCGAACCGTGGTGGACCGCTCCACGGTGACCGGCCGCCGGACGATCGTGCTACGGATGTCGGCCATGCTTACCCCTCCAGGAAGGTGCTCGCCCCGGGCAGTGACCCCTGGCCCCAGCCCCGCGCCAGCCGCGCAGCCCCGCCGCGGACGTCCGCGCCTGTGACCTGGGCCGACAACAGATCGGACCAGTTCCGCCGAGGGCGCTGGCGTTCCATGCTCGCCATCTGGTTGTTCCGTCCTGGCAGCAGGCAGCTGCCCGGCCCAGCCGGCGCCACACACGCCCGCCTGCCGGACGCCGCCGGCCCGTTGTAGACGGGCCCAGATTCCACCGGATGAGCGTCGCCGGACGGTCGCCGAGTCGCGCGGGTAGGGTCACAATCTTCTCTTCTCCCTAGAAGAATGCAGATCATCACCCAGCGTGTCCATTCTGACCACTTTCAGTCTCTACCCACGCCTGGCTCGCCCGAACCACGGACCGGCCAGATCCAGGCCCACGACGGGCTAGTGCAGCGCCGGCCGCTCCACCTCGGCAGGACGCCGATGATCGCCATCTATCCGCTCAGGTGCGCGCTTCCCCCGGTCGGATCACCCCCACGGGCGTGGGGAGGACCGCGGTGGTACCGGCCCGGCAGAGCGGGCAGGCACAGTAGTGACCAAAGCTTCACCGTATGCTTTCGCCTGGATCAGGGTTTCGACATGAAACTGCTCGCTACGCGGCACCGGGCATCCCTCCACCTGGCACCCGCCACCCC
>NZ_CDWWXB010000108.1:0-1407 GCF_977971855.1 Frankia sp. CoWAU3
CACCCGACGACGACAGGCGGCAAAAGCCTCCGCCCGGTGGGCCGCGCCGACCGCCACGATCACGGCGGTGTCCCCGACGGCGAGGTGACCGGTACGGTGGACTACCGCGACGGCCAGCACCGGTGCGGTCGCGGCGACGTCGCCGGCGACCCGGGCGATCTCCGTGCCGGCCCGGGGATGCGCCTGATACGTCAGGTCGGTCACCCCGCGGCCCTGGTCATGGCCCCGGACAGTGCCCACAAACAGGGCAATCCCCCCCACGCCGGGGGACCGCACGGCGGCCATGCACTCGTCCACCGACAGGGCGCCGTCCCGGATCTCCGCGAGCGTCACCCGCGCGACCGGGTCCGGGTCCGGCGCGGACGACGGAGACGACGGAGACGACGGAGGCGGCGCGGGCGGCGCGGGTGGCGCGGGCGCGATCGGCGGGGCCCCCGCCGGAGAACACGTCGGTTCCACAGCTACGACCGTAACGGTCGGGGCCAGCGCCGTTTCGCCCGTTGGGCAGAAAACGCATTACCGTGGGTTCATGTGCCAACCGTGCGTGCGACTGCCCGCCTCCCGAGGAGGCTACGGCCGATGAGTGACAACTTCCCGTTCGGCTTCACGCCCGCTGGCGGCGGCGACGAGCCCCGGCCCCCCTTCGGTGGCGGCGCCCCGTTCTTTGCCGAGCTCGAACGGCTGCTGTCCTGGCATGGCGGTCCGGTCAACTGGGAGCTGGCCCGCCAGATGGCCGTCAGGTCCCTCGGCGACGCCGATGCCGCGGTGTCCACGGCCCAGCGGGAGCCGGTGAGCGAGGCGATACGGATCGCCGACGTCTGGCTCGACGCGGTGACCTCGCTGCCGGCCGGAGCCACGGCGGCGCAGGCCTGGTCGCGGCAGGAGTGGATCGAGAAGACCCTGCCGGTCTGGCAGACCCTCTGCGACCCGATCGCGACGAAGGTCGCCGAGGCGATGCGCACTGGGATCTCCAGCGGGCTGAACCACCTCGGTGGTGGCGGGATCGAGCTGCCGAGTGAGCTGCGCGGCGCGCTGCCCCCGGGACTCGACCCCAGCGGGCTGATGGCCACCGGCGGCCCGATCATGCAGATGATGAACCGGGTCGGCGGGATGCTGTTCGGCGCCCAGGTGGGGCAGGCGATCGGCACCCTGGCCGCCGAGGTCGTCTCCTCCACCGAGGTCGGGCTGCCACTCGGACCGGTCGGGACCGCCGCCCTGATCCCGGCGGGTGTCGTCGCCTTCGGTCAGGGCCTGGAGATCCCCGAGGACGAGGTCCGCATCTACCTGGCGCTGCGGGAGGCCGCGTCCAGCCGGCTGTTCGCGCACGTCCCCTGGCTACGCGCCCACGTCCTGGGTGCGGTGGAGGAGTACGCCCGCGGCATCGCGGTGGATACCGAGGCCGTCGGG
>NZ_CDWWXB010000108.1:1563-2221 GCF_977971855.1 Frankia sp. CoWAU3
GTTGATGAACCCTGAACGGCTGTCGGAGGCGCTCGGCGAGGACGTGTTCAGCGACGCCACCACCCCCGAGCAGAAGGCCGCGCTCGCCCGTCTCGAACTGATCCTCGCGCTGATCGAGGGCTGGGTCGATCATGTGACGGACGCCGCGGCCACCGGTCATCTGCCGGCCGCGGGCAAACTGCGCGAGATGGTACGGCGCCGTCGCGCCGAAGGCGGTCCGGGCGAGCAGACCTTCGCCACGCTGGTCGGTCTCTCCCTGCGGCCACGCAAGCTGCGGGAGGCCGCCGCCCTGTGGGAGGCGGTACGGGACGCCCGGGGCCACGAGGGTCGCGACGCGCTGTGGGCGCATCCCGATCTGCTGCCCACCGCGGCAGATCTCGCCGCCCCGGAGGCGTTCGTGTCCGGCGCGTCGTCGAGCGCGCTCGACGACCCGATCGGTGAAATCGAGAAACTCCGCGGCGCCCCACCCGCCGATGGCGGATCCGACGGGCCGGACAACCCGGACAGGTAACCCGGACGGACCAGTGATGATCCACAGTTTCGTCCACAGCACGTCCACAGCGATCCACGGGTGTTCATCCTTCGCCGGTCGGACGTGCCACGCTGAGGATCCGCCGGTCGCCGTGACCGGCCCATCCTGGTCCGATTCCCCGGCCTC
>NZ_CDWWXB010000108.1:2742-11315 GCF_977971855.1 Frankia sp. CoWAU3
CCTGCTCGACCTGCTGTCTGCTGGACGACGCCACGGCGCCTCCCGGTGCGGCACCGCTGCCCGCGGTCGAGCATGACCGTCTGTCGCCCGACCTGGCGGCGCTGTCCCTGGTGTCGGAGGATCCGGCCGGTGCGCGCCGGGTCCTCGCCACCCGCCGGGCGATGCGGGTCCTCGTGCGCGGCGCCGGTCGCGTCGGTGCTCAGGTCGCGGCCCTGCTCGCCGCGGCCGGGATCGGTCGCGTCGTCATCGACGATCCCGAGGTGACGACCGCCGCCGACGTCTCCCCGGGCGGCCTGCGCCTCGACGATGTGGGGCGTCCCCGGTCCCTGGCCACCGGCGCGGCGGTGACCCGGGCCAGCCGGCAGGCCGCCGGGCACCGTCGGCCCGACGAGGACCGGTTCGCCGCGGATCTGATCGTGCTGGCTCCGGTCGGTCTGCCGATGATCCACCCTGGGGAGTGCCTCGATCTGGAAGGCCGAGGCACCGCCCATCTCGTGGCCGGAGTGCGGGAGACCACGGGGATCGTCGGTCCGCTCGTCGTGCCGACCGTGACCGCGTGCCTGCACTGCCAGCACCTCCACCGGTACTCCCGGAACCCCGTCTGGCCGGTGCTCGCCATGCAGATGGTCCACCGCCCGGCCGCCGGGTCGGACGCCTGCGAGATCACCCTGGCGGGTCTTGTCGCCGCGCTCACCGCCATGCAGGCCCTGGCCTTTCTGGACCTCGCCGCCTCGCCTCCGCCCGCCCTGTCCGGCGTCACGAGACCCACCCCGGGTCAACATCCCGACAACTCGGACCATCCGCCACCGACAGCAAGCAGTCACAATGAGACCTTCATTACATTGACTTCCTCGCGCACGGTCCTACCGGTGACCGCAGTCCTACCGGTGACCGCCGACGGCACGCTGGAGTTCACCGTTCCCGGCTGGCGGATTCGCCGACGCACCTGGCCGGTCCACCCCAACTGTCCCTGCCGCACCGCCCGATCGGCGGCCGCGTCGGCGGAGACCTCTTCGCCGGTGGCACCCACGTGACCGTTCCACCCCGCGGGCGGTCGCCGCGCCGGCGTCCTGGGGTCATTTGGCGTCCTGGAGTCATTACGCCTGGCCGGCACCCGTGACGACGCGGAACAGGGCACGATGGAGCAGTGTCCGAGATCCCACGGCGGGCCGTCGTCCGCACCGCCAAGCTGGCCACGCTTCCCATCGGAATAGCCGGCCGAGCCACCCTCGGCGTCGGCAAACGCATCGGTGGTCGCCCCGCCGAGGCCGTCGCCTCCGAGCTCCAGCAGCGCACCGCCGCGCAGATCTTCCGGGTGCTCGGGGAGCTCAAGGGTGGCGCCATGAAACTGGGCCAGGCGCTGTCCGTCTTCGAGGCGGTGCTTCCCGACGACGTCGCCGGGCCCTACCGGGCGGCGCTGACCAGGCTGCAGGAGGCGGCGCCCCCGCTGCCGGCGGCAGAGGTGCACCGCGTGCTCGCCGAGGAGCTCGGAGCGGACTGGCGCTCGCTGTTCACGAGCTTCGACGACGTTCCGGCGGCGGCGGCCAGCATCGGCCAAGTGCATCGGGCGGTCTGGGCTGACGGCCGAGCCGTCGCGGTGAAGGTGCAGTATCCGGGAGCGGGTCCCGCTCTGCTCGCCGATCTCACCCAGCTCGGCCGGGCCGCTCGGCTGTTCGGCGCGGTCACTCCCGGATTGGACATCAAGCCGCTGGTCGAGGAGCTCAAGGCCCGGATCGCCGAGGAGCTCGACTATCGGTTGGAGGCCGCCTGGCAGGGGGCCTTCGCCGAGGCGTACGCGGACGACCCGGACGTCGTCATCCCCCGGCCGCTGGCCGGTTCTGGCCGGGTGCTCGTGAGCGAGTGGATCGAGGGAATACCCCTGTCCGTCATCATCGCGGACGGTACCCCGCAGCAGCGCGACACCGCCGGCCTGCTGCTCGTGCGGTTTCTCTACTCCTGCCCGGGTCGCGCCGGTCTGCTGCACGCTGATCCGCATCCCGGCAACTTCCGCCTGCTGTCCGACGGGCGGCTCGGCGTCCTGGACTTCGGCGCCGTGAACCGCCTGCCGGACGGCCTGCCGGCGCCGATCGGCCGGCTGGCTCGACAGACCCTGGCCGGGGACGCCGACGCCGTCGAGCAGGGACTGCGCCGCGAGGGCTTCATCCCGCCGTCGGCCGAAATCCGAGCCGAGGACCTGCTGGATTATCTGGCCCCGATGCTGGAGCCGATCGCGGTGGAGGAGTTCACCTTCTCCCGAGGCTGGCTGCGCAAGGAGGCCGCCAGGCTCGGAGACTGGCGGTCGGCGGCGGCACAGCTCGGTCGCCAGCTCAATCTGCCACCGTCGTACCTGCTCATCCACCGGGTGACACTCGGCGCGATCGGCATCCTGTGCCAGCTGGGCAGCACCGGCCGCTTCCGGGACGAGATGGAGCGCTGGCAACCCGGGTTCGCCGAACCGGGGACGGCGACCGCCCGCGCGGCCGAGGACGCCAACCGGCCCGGTCGTCCCCTGCCCGCTCTCCCCGTCCAGGACGAGACCGGAATCGTCCGGCCGCTGGACGGCCCGGTCGTTCTGGCCGGCGGGTTGCCCGGCCCGCGCAAACCCCGCAGACCAGGACGGACCGGCAGGACGACCAAGGCCCGCAAGGCCGGGAGGTCGGCGGCCGACACCGCTCCGGCGACTGCCGACGACCGGGCCACCGCCCCTGCGGCGCTGCCCCTGCAGGCCGAGCCGGCCGAACCGAGCCGGCCTTCCACCCCGGCGAACCGCTCCGCCGCGGCTCGACCCGGGCCGGGCCGCAAGGCCGCCCCCGCCGGGCACCGGACGAGGAGTCGTTCTCCGACCCCGCAACCGTGACCGACGCTTATTGACGGGCCGGCCCGGCGGGTCAACCCCCCGGCTACTCGACGATGTCAACGATGTCGACGCCGAGATACAGGAAGCCGTATCCCTCGTCCCGGAAACGCACCCCGGCGGTGCGCAGCGCAGCCCCCCAGTCGCCCTGGCAGGTGGGATCCGCCGCCTCCGAGCCGTGGTCGGCGGTCAGCAGGATCGCGGTCTCGGCCAGCAGATCCCGCTCGGCGAGCAGGTCGAGGAAGGCGCACAACCGGGCGTCCGCGTCCCGCAGCGCGGCGCGGGCCTGCTCGGAGTACGGGCCGCCCCCGTGATGCCCGGTGTCGGTGATGGTGGTGTTCCACCACATCAGGTCCGGGGGCACCGCATCCGCCGCCCAGAGCTGCTGGACCTGCGCGAGGCCGAGCGCGTCCACCCGGGTGGACCAGGCATAGTCGGCGTTCTCCCCTACCCAGCGGGCGGTGGCGTGCGGGTCGCCGTCGGCCGCAGGCAGGTAGTCCCCCATATCGCCGGCCCCGCCGTGGTTACCGGCAGCCCGCACGAGCCCGAAGGTCGAGTAGTCCGCACCCCGGTCGACCGGTTCGTTCACGCAGGCGCTGGTCGCCCCGGGTCGGTCGCGCGCGAGGGCCTCGAACAGCGTCTCCACCCCGTCCCGAAGCTGATCGCACGCGGAATGCCAGGTCCGCACGTCGTTGACGATGACCTGCTCGCCGGTCGCCCGGTCGAAGTACACGTTGTGCAGGATGCCGTTCCGGCCCGGCCCGACTCCGGTGAGCGCGGAGGTGTGGTTGGTCAACGTGACGCTGGGGAACTCGGCGATCGCGCCGCCGGTCAGGGCCGTCCCGGTGGCGAGCAGACGCGCGACCCCCGGCAGCTCGCCGGTGTGCGCGAGGTGCAGGACGTCGTTGCTGTTGGCCCCGTCCCAGAGCAGGCCGACGACGTGCCGGGCCCCTGGCCCCACCAGATCGGTGAGCGGCGTCCCCTCCACATCCGCCATGGTCACGCCGGCGAGGGCCGCGAGGGTGGGTCCGATGTCGATGACCCGCGCCGGACAGGATCAGCGGAGCCCGGGACTGGCCGGCATCCAACGATCCGTGCTCACCCAGGTGGCCGCCGCGGTCGGGCCAGTAGTGCCGGGGGGTGTGTACGACGATCAGATCGGGTGAACGGCTGGGATCGGCGAAGGCGGACAGCAGTCGCCGTCCGGCGAACGGGTAGGAGTTGCGCTCGTTCGGTGGTGACGGGTCGGCGAGCGCCGCCGCGAGCGGCACGCCGTGCATCGGATCCTCCGACCCGAGCGGATCACGCCCGAAGCGGAGTTCCCGGGGACCGTCCGGATCGGCCACCGGCAACCGCGACGAACCGATCGCGTTCGCCACGTAGAGCCAGCCGGAATCGACCCAGGCCACAAGATCCACGATCGCGGCCAGCTCGGGACCGGTGAGGACGGCAACGGCCAGAGAAAGATCGTCGGATGCGGCCAGTCCCGGCGCTCCGGCCGGACCCGCACCTGTGGACACCGGGTAGACACGCTCGCTGCTGGGCACGCCGGAACAGTACCGGGGCCGCAGGCACCAGCGGAAGAAAAGCGCGGCAACACCGGTGGGCGGAACACCGACGATCCGGTGTCCCGCCCGTGCTGGTGCGGCGATGCCACCGCCGCCCCCATGGGATCAACTGGTGGCACGGGGGCTCAGGCGGCGACCTCTTCTTCCTTGCGCTCCTTGCGCGGACGGCCGCGGGGCCGCTTACGCGGGACGACGCTGCCGGTCACCAGCAGTTCGCCGCCCCACACTCCCCAGGGCTCGGCACGGTCCAGCGCGGCGGACAGGCACGCCGCCCGGATGGGACAGGTCCGGCAGACGGCCTTGGCGGTCTCCACGTCCGCCGGGGACTCAGCGAAGAACATGTCAGGATCTACGTCCCAGCAGGGCAGGACGAGACGATCCCGCTCGATCCGGGAAACGACCGAGGGGTCGAACACCGATGTCACCTCCGAGACAGGTTGGTCTTCGGGTGGGATGAAGGAAGCGAAACGACAAAGGCCGCGGTCCCCATCGGGATCCGCGGCCTCGGATTCGGCTCCAGTCGGCGCTAGTCCAGGAGCGGATCGTGGGCGGATCCCCGGAAGGTGAAGTGACGGTGTGCATAGCCGGACGCCGGCGCCACGCCCCCCGCCGGGTTCGGGAACGCGGACTCCTGGGCCGACAGATCATCGGCTTGGACCGTTTGGACCGTGAGGACGGCGGCGTACGTGCCACGGCCTGCGGACGCACCGACGACGGCACCGATGGCGGCACTCATAAATGCCGCGCCGTGCCGGTTCTCCCACGGACGGGTGATCTCGGCGACAGCTCTGTCCATCACGATGCTGAACACGACGAAATCACCTCCTTCTCTGTGGGACCCGGAGTCCGTGGGACCCGGACGGATGTCACTCCACATGCCCGCTTCAGGCGTCCTCGGTAACGGAAGAAGCTCGCAGCGCGAACCACAACATATTTTCTGTGTTGCGCCGCGAACACTTCCAGTTACGAAGCGTCGGGCGGCGTGTCGGACCCCAGTGACTCCACCACCGGCGGCGACCCGACCGGCGGCGACCCGACCGGCGGCGTGCGCCCCGCGACAAGGGCGAGTACCTCCTCCCCGTAACGGTCGAGTTTGGCCTGTCCGATGCCGGGCAGCCGCACGAGCTCGGCCACCGTGCCCGGCCGGCTCTCGGCGATCGCCTGCAGCGTGGCGTCGGTGAAGACGACGAAGGCCGGTGCCCCCTGTTCCTTCGCCCGCGCCGAACGCCACACCCGCAGACGCTCGAACAGCGCGGCGTCGACGTCGCCGGGGCAGCCCTCGCAGCGCCCGACCCGCGCGTGCACACCCGTCAACGACCGGCCGCACGTCCGGCACCGCACCGCCGACCTGCTCCGGGACCGACCCGGGCCGGTCTCCTCCGCCCCGGCCATGGGCCTCGCGCCCTCGCCTCGCCCCCCGTGGCGGACGCCGGCCGCGGACTCCCGGCGCATCGGACGCAGATCGTCGAGGAACCGGGACGGCCGCCTCGACCGCCGGCCGCCCTCCGCCCGGGACAGCGCCCAGGACAGGACGAGATGCCTACGGGCCCTGGTCACCCCGACGTAGAGCAGGCGACGTTCCTCGGCGATCTGCTCGGCGGTCCTGGCATGGACGAGGGGAAGCGTGCCCTCGGTCAGCCCGACGAGGAACACCGCATCCCATTCCAGGCCCTTGGCGGTGTGCAGGGTCGACAGGGTCACCCCCTGCACCGTCGGCTGATGCTCGTGGGTCGCGCGGTCGCCGAGCTCGGCGACGAAGGCCTCGAGGTCGGCCTCGGGCGAACGGGCGGCGAGATCACCGGCCAGCCGGTGCAGCGCGGCGAGGTTCTCCCACTGTTCCCGCTCGGCGCCCGAGCCCACCGTGGGCTGGTCCGCCCGCCAGCCGAGCGCTGCGAGGATGTCGGCGACGGCGGCCGTGAGTCCCTCCGGGCGGTCGGTGTCGGCGGAGCGCACCGCGGCCCGCAGCAACCTCATGGCTGCGACGACCTCGGTCCGCTCGAAGAACTTCTCCCCGCCCCGGAGCAGGTAGGCGATACCGGCCCCGCCGATCGCCGCCTCATACGCCTCGGACTGGGCATTCGTGCGGTACAGCACGGCGATCTCACTCGCCGGCACGCCCTGGTCGATCAGCCTGCGGATCCGGGACGCCACCGCGGCGGCTTCCGCCGGCTCGCTGTCGCACTCCAGCCACACCGGGGCGGGACCGTCCGGGCGAGCAGCGACGAGGCGGGCCGCCGGGGCCGCCCGCATCAGGGTGTTCGCGAGTCCGACCACCTGGGGGGTGGACCGGTAGTCTCGGATCAGACGCACCACGGCCGCGTCCGGGAACCGGCGCGGGAATCCGAGCAGGTGCTCGGGCGACGCCCCGGTGAACGAATAGATCGTCTGATGGGGGTCCCCGACGACACAGAGGCTGTCGCGCTCCCCCAGCCAGGCGTCGAGGACACGCTGTTGTAGGTCGTTGACATCCTGATACTCGTCAACGACGAAATGGCGGTATCTGGCCCTCACCTCGGCCGCGACCCAGCTGTGCTCCTCGATCATCGCCGCGGTCAGCAGCAGCAGATCCTCCATGTCGATCACACCGGCGTCGCGCTTGACCTCCTCGTACGCGGCGTAGAGCCGGGCGACCGTCTCGGGGGGAGCGGCGGTCTCCCGCCCGCTCGCCGCCGCCATCCGAGCGTAGTCCGCCGGGGTCACAAGCGTCGTCTTCGCCCACTCGACCTCCGAGGTGAGGTCGCGCAGCTCGGCCCGGTCCGGCCGCAGGTGCAGGCGGGCGGCCGCCCGCACCACGTACGGGATCTTGCTCTTCTCCACCTTAGGCAGCGCGACCCCGGCGACCGACGGCCAGAAGTACAACAGTTGCTTGAGAGCCGCGGAATGGAACGTCCTGGCCTGCACTCCATCGACACCCATGGCCCGCAACCGGCCGCGCAGCTCTCCCGCGGCCCTGGCCGTGAAGGTCACCGCCAGGATCTGGCCCGGCCCGACCCCCCCCTGCGCGACCATGTGCGCGACTCGATGGGTGATGGTGCGTGTCTTACCTGTACCGGCGCCGGCGAGGATGCAGACCGGTCCGAGCGGGGCTCCGGCCGCGGCCCGCTGTTCGGGATCGAGCGCGGCGAGCAGATCGTTGCCCGATCGCACATGGGCGGCCTGGGCGGCGAGGGCAGGCGGTCCGGACATCATCCGATACGGTAGTCCCCGCCGCGCGGCGGGAACCGACGGCGCCGCGGTGGGGTTACATGAACCGTTGTGTCACCAGCGGCTTGGAGGCCCTTTCGTGCTTACGATCTACACGACTTCCTGGTGTGGCTACTGTGTTCGGCTGAAGCGCCAACTCGACCGTGCCGGCATCGAGTACACGACCGTTGATATCGAGCAGGACCCGACAGCAGAGCAACGTGTCCGCGATGCGAACAACGGGAACGCGACCGTGCCGGTCGTACTCTTTCCCGATGGCACTGTGATGACGAACCCGAGCCTTCGCCAAGTCACAGAGAAGGCCACTTCTGCCGCATAACGGATACGTAGAGCAACGACATCTCGGGAGTTCTTACCTTCCCACTGCACACGCGGCCGGCTCGTGGGACGGTGTCCGTTACTGCCCGTGAAGTTTGTGGGAGAGTTCGGCCTGTGTCGTCAGCACCTTCAGAACAGGCGTGGAGCACCGTCGATGCCGCGCTGCGGGCCGCCAGTGCCCTTCACCGGATGGAGACGGCCTGTTTCGTCGTGGTATCGACGACGACCGCGAGCTATCTCCGGGTAACAGGTCCCTCCCCTGGTCTCGACGAGGGAACGCACTATCCCCGAGGGGACAGCCTGGTCGCCCGCGTGCTCGACGGCACGCCCGCCACGGCGTCCGGTCTTGACCCGACGCACGCCGGATCCGACACGGCCGAATACCGCCAGCTCGGGATACGCAGCCATGTCACGATGCCGGTGGTCCGCACGGACGGTCGGCTGGTGGGCCTCCTCGTCGGCCTGGACCGTAGCAAGGTGATCGTATCGGCCGACATCCTGGCCCTGCTGCGCGGGGTGGCCGATGCACTCGCGGTCACCGGGGACGTTCCCGCGCCGAGCCCGCCGACGGTCTCCGCGAACGGTCCCCGCCCGCCCGGCGGCCCGCCCGGCGGGCGGGGACCGTTCGC
>NZ_CDWWXB010000109.1:0-2486 GCF_977971855.1 Frankia sp. CoWAU3
TTCCGGCACCCCGTTGTTCTGCTTCCCGGAGGCTGGTGGGCCGGCGATCGGTCTGCTCCCGTTCGCCCGGTACTTCGCGGGCGAACGGCCAGTCTACGGGATGCAGGCGCACGCCCTGGAACGGCGGGGCGTCCCCGACTGGTCGGTGTCGGCAGCCGCCCGGCGGCACGTGGGAGAGATCCGTCTTCTCCAGCCGACGGGTCCCTACCTGCTGGCCGGGCACTCCTTCGGCGGACTGATCGCGTTCGAGGCCGCGCAGGTCCTCCGGAAAGCGGGCCACGAGGTCGGCCTGCCAGCGTTGATCGACACCTATCTGCCGGGTACCTCGCGGCTGACCCGATCCGGGGCGATCGTGCCGACCAGTCAATTGGAGGGAGCGCATCCGGACTCCCCAGCGCCGCCCGACGCCGGTCGGGGGATCGGCCCACTCGCCGCCGACGATGGGCCCACGCTGACCCCGCGGGGTGGTGGTCGACCGCCTGCGCCAACTCGTCGAGCTGCCGCTCGCCGGCGTGGTCCGCTTCCGGGGGATCCACCAGTACGACGTCTTCTACAACCAGGGGCGCATTCTGACGATGACCTACCGCCCCCGCACCTACGATGGCCGGACGACGGTCTGGCTCGCCGACGACCACGACGAGATCGAGGCCTGGCGGGGCGTCCTGACCGGACCCGCCGCGATCCGCCGGATCGGTGGGGACCACCGCGGCGTCCTGCGGGAACTGCTGGTCGCCGGGGTGGTGGCCGAGCTGCGCCACGAGCTGGCGACGGTGCCCGGCATCGACGGCCGCCGGGTCTGATCTCCTGCGGATCGCCATCCCCACGCCGCCCGCGGAGACGTTTGCCGCACTGCGGCGGCGCTACCCGCAGGTCGACCCCGAGCGACTCCTCCCGGTCGGGTGTGACGCGGCGCGTTCGTTGATCGCCGAATATCTTGCCGCCGGGATGAGTAAGTTCGTCGTTCATCCGGTCACGACACCCGGCGGATGGCCGGATTTCCTCGACGCCTTCGCCGCCGAACTCATGCCGCTCGAGACCTGATCGGCGGGCGTTCCTGGCGAGTAGGACGATCGTTCCTGGCGAGTCGGACGATATGGACGGAGGGCTCAGGTGATGGTGAAACCGCCGTCGACGGCAAGGGTCTGCCCGGTGACGAAACTGCCGGCGTCGGAGGCCAGGAAGAGCAGCGCCGCGGTCAGTTCCTCCGGTTCACCGAAGCGTCCGCCGAGGACCCTCGGCAACTGGGTCCCGAGGTACTCGGGCTGGTACGCGGCGGTCATCTCAGAGTGGAAGAAACCCGGCGCCAGCGCGTTCACCCGGATGCCGCGTCGGCCGGTCCATTGCTGGGCCAGATCACGGGTGAGGCCGACGAGTGCGGCCTTGCTCGCCGCGTAGGCCGCCTGCGGCAGGCCGGCGGTCGTCAGACCGAGAACGCTGGAGATGTTAACGATGCTGCTGCCGGGTCGCATGACCCGCGCCGCCGCCTGCGCCATCCAGTAGCAGCCGCCCAGGTTGACGTCGATGACGGAGCGGAACTGTTGCGGGGTCTCCTTGAGCGCGGGGATGGCGGTGCCGATCCCGGCGTTGTTGACCAGGATGTCGACCCGGCCGAAGGTCTCCATCGCGGCGGCGACAAGGTGTTCGCAGGAAGCGGGGTCGGTGACGTCGGTGGCGACGGGCAGGGCGCGGCGGCCCTCCTTCTCCACGAACTCGGCGGTGGTGGTGAGCCGGTCGACCCGGCGTGCGCCCAGGGCCACGTCCGCGCCGGCCTCGGCCAGGCCCCGGGCGAAGTCCACCCCGAGACCAGAGGACGCCCCAGTGACGACGGCGACCCGACCGTCCAATCGGAAACGGCCCAATACGGACATGGCGTGCTCCTTCACGATAAGGCGGCTCGCTCCTGATCATGGATCCCATCCCGGGCCGGCGAGCGATCCGGGCTTCCCGCGCCGCCATCCTTGCAGGTCCCGGCGGCTGGCCCTACCAGGCTGCCGGCAAACGTGTTCCGGAACGTGTGATCTGTGGGTCGGGGGGTACTGACGACGTGTCGGTTACTTCGACCTCACCGGCGGTGAAGCGCGACAATCCCGCGCACGTCGACAGGGCGACCGAGGGCCTCGGGAGAGCGGAGGTCATCGCGCCGCGGGGGAGATGGAGCGTCGGGCCCGGGCGCTCGTCTTCGCCTCGTACATGTCCGTATCGGCGTGCCGGACCACGCTCTCGGGACTGTGCGAGCCGGCGCCCCCGACGGCCTGCGAGGACGCCAGGCCGATCGTTGCTTTGACCACAAGGGTGTTGCCGGCCACGGTGAGGGGTGCCTCGACGAACTCGCGCACCCGCTGCTCGGTCTGGCGCATCGTCAGGGAGTCGGCCCCGGGCAGCACAATGACGAACTCGTCACCGCCGAGTCGGAACGCCTGCCCAGCATGTGCTTCCGGTCGGATCATCTCGGGACCGATCATCTCGGGATCTATCAGCGCGGGACC
>NZ_CDWWXB010000109.1:2977-7632 GCF_977971855.1 Frankia sp. CoWAU3
CGAGGACGCCGGCCAACCGAGTGGCGACCGTGCACAGCACATCGTCGCCCACCTGGTGACCGAACGTGTCGTTGATCGGTTTGAAGTCATCCAGATCGATGAGTAGAACCGCGAACGGAGTCTGCTCCCGAGCCAGTTGATCGAGGAATTCGGTAAGCGCCGCCCTGTTCGGCAGGCCGGTCAACGGGTCGTGGGTGGCACGTTTCCGTAGCTGCTCCTGCAACTGACGACGTTCGCTGATCTCGTGGCAGGTGAGCAGGACACCACCGTCGAAGCGGCCCGGCCCGGACGCGGGCCGCCAGGCGCCGGCCTCGATGTCGAACCAGCGATGGTCGCCGTTAACCGTCCGCATGCGGACGTCCAGAAGGGACCCCGGTCCACCACGCTGCCGGTCCGCGAGGAAGGCCCGCGTCGCAGCCTGGTCCTCGGGATGGACCAGGTCGATGAGCGGCAGCCCGATCATGGCCTTGACCGGGTAGCCGAGCAGGCTTTCGACCGCCGAACTGATGAAGGTCGGCCGGCCCGCACGGTCCAGGTTGACGATGATGTCGTGCGACTCGTGCAGCAGGGTCTGCAGCCGCGCCCGGTCGCGCCGGACCGCCTGCTCTCCCCGGAAGATCATTTTTGTCAGGCCTGAGAACGTGACGGTCACAATGCCGAGCAGCAGCAGATCGCCGACGGCATGGTTGTCTCGCGGGTCGCGCGGCAGCGGGCCGTCCTGTTGCAGTATGAGGTACCCCCACGTGGGATGGCCGGGGATCGCGGCGGCAACGGCGACGTGACCGCCGCCGTTGCGCACCGTCACCTGCTGGCTCTGGCCTGGCTTGATTGATCGCAGCTCCGTGCCGTCAATCATGGCGATCCCGACCGCGGACGGATCGTCGGACAGGGCGATGCGCCCGGCCTCGTCGACGATGACGATCCGGGTGTCCTCTCCGGTGCCGCTCGTCCCGGTACCCCCGCCGCCAAGAACGCGGACCATCTCGGCTCCCGGCATCCCGGCTCCCGGTCTACCCATGAACAGAAACGCGGCGCTGCGTCCGTCCCGCACGATCGGCACGATGCTGTACGCCCGAACCCGATCGCCCAGGTGGAAAACAGGGATGTTGATTCCGCTGGTGCGGGCGAGAGCCCAGATCCGGTCCCGTGGGGGGAACGGGATTGTTGCGCCGGTGGGTTGGACCGCCGTCGGCCTGCCGTCGAGATCGACCAGTGCCAGAACGGTGTCGGGGCCCGTGAGCGCCGACCGGGAGACCGACGCCAGCACCCGCTGGTCGACAGTGGGTTCGGTCAGCGACCAGGGAAGTCTGGAGATCGGGTCGATCAGGCGCACGGGTTGACCCAGGTCCGCGACATACTCGGCCAGACGGAGGACGAGGGAGTGGGTCTCGGCGATGTGCTGGGCCTCGTCTCGCCGCCGGTTGGCATTCTCGATCTCCAGGGTGACCGCCGTGGCGGCCAGGATGACGGTCCCCCGCACGAGCAGTGGGATGGCTCGCCCCAGCTGCTCGCGCACGGTTGTCCGCCAGCGTCGAGGAGACAGCGGATGCCCGGTCCGGCCCGCGGGTGACGATCCGGATGCGCCTGGGGATCCGGATGCGCCTGGGGATCCGGGCAAGGCTGGGAAGGACATCGAGCGCGGTCGGGTGACCGGGGACCGCGGCATGATCCGGTCGGTGGCGAGGAGCACAGACGCGGACGGTGCGGGCGCTTTGAGCGTGGCGGTTTCGGCCGGCGTGCATTGGACGGCGGTGGGCCTGGTCACCGCGGGCTCCACCGTGGTGGTCTCGGCCGCTAGGGGGTCCGCCATGGCATATCGTCCCGGACCAGCCTGCTTGGCCTTGTACATGGCCTCGTCGGCCGCGCGCAGCAGCCGCCCGGAATGGCTGGGCCGGCTGACGGCCAGCGCTACTCCGACGCTTGCGGCGACGCAGACCTCGTAGCCGTCGACGAGGATCGGTTCCCGTACCGCGCGGATGACCCGACCGGCCATGGTGCGAGCGGCGATTTCGTTCGTGCGCCGCAACAGGACCCCGAACTCGTCGCCGCCGAATCTCCCGGCGACATCGTCGGGGCCCAGCACTGTTCGGATCCGTCCACTGATGACCTGCAGCACCCGGTCGCCGGCCGCGTGGCCGAAGGTGTCGTTGACCGGCTTGAAGCTGTCGAGGTCGATGAACAGGACCGCGACGCCCCCAGTCGCGGCGAGGGCATCCTCGAGCTGCTCCTCGAAGGCGGTCCGGTTACACAGTCCGGTGAGTACGTCATGGCGCGCCTGATAGCCGAGCTGGTCCAACAACTGCTTCCGTTTACCGACCGCATGGCAGGTGATCAGCACTTCGCCGGATCCATCCCGGGTGGACAGGTGGCGGGTCGCGACGTCGAACCACCGGGGTGCGCCGTCCGCCGCCGTCATCCGAATGTTGAGCAGGGACCCGGCAGCGGGGTTCTCGATCAATCGTACGAGCCGGTGGGCGTCGTCCGGGTGCACCAGATCCGCGACCTTGCGCCCGAGCCAGGTCTCCTGGGAATGGTCGAGCAACGGGACGATCGCGGGGCTGATGAACGTGAGTCGTCCAGTGAGGTCGGTTGTCAGCACGATGTCATGGGCCGCCGCGAACAACGCGCACAGCCCGGCCCGGGAGCGCCGAGCCGCCGTCTCTCGCAGCAGGCCGACGAAGACGATGCTCAGGACCGACGTCAGCGCGAAGGCCAGCAACGTCAGATTCCGTTGGTTCCGTCGGGCCCGGAGGTCGGCGTTCAGCGAGTCCGTGGCCTGCCGGAAGTAGGTCAGGTACCCCGTCGTCGGCTGCACCGCCGTGATGTTCGTGATCCTCTTGCCGTTCTCGGTCGTCTCCCAGATCCGCGCACCACCACGCTGGGCGTGGGAGCGGGAGAGATCGGCGGTCGAGAGGACCTGCCGACCCAGCATGCCCGGCTCGGTGGATGCGATCGGTACCCCGTCCGGGCCGACCGTCGACATGCTGCCCCGGCCGACCCCGAGCAGGGCCGTGATCCCGTTGGTGAACTGGAGGTTGGACTCTTCGGTGGACACGGCGACCAGGACGGCCCAGGGCCGCGGACGGCCGACGGGAACCACCGTTGCTCTGACGCGGCCATCGTGGAGGGCGAAGACGGGGGACACCGCGGGAACCCCGGACCAGGCAGCGGACCAGGCCTGCCCCAGGTCGGCGGGGACTATGGAGTTCCCCCGTGGATAGGAGGCCGTGGTATGGCCCGCGGTGTCGAGCAGCACAACCACCCGGATGACATCGCCGGAGTGAGCGATCTGGAGCTGCGGGAGCAGGGCTTCGTTTCCCAGGGGGTCACCGGGCTGGAAGGGCGTCCGATCGGTCGCGGACTGCATCGCCGCCGGGTTATCGACGATCGCCGCCCACTGCGCGAGCCGCTTGACCAGCTGGGAACGTTCGTTGAGACGGTCGATCTTCTCCCGGCTCAGTAGATCGGAGCCCGTCCAGATTGCCATGGTACCGAGGACCGCAACCGTGAGTAGTCCGACGATCAGCGGGTGGATGAATCGCCGCCGGAGTCGCGATCCGGCCCGGGCCGCCGAGGTTCTGATTGCGGCCGTGACTCGCCCGGGCGCTTGCCGCCCACCGATTCGGCCACCTCTGATCATCTATATGCCCCGTCCGACAACCGTGCCCGGACTCGACGGATCTTACCGTGAGTGAAGACTTTCTGTTTTCCGTGCCGTCGAATCATCCCGGTAGTGGGTGAGCATACGAGTATCTGTGCCACGAGTTTCACCGGCCGCCGCCCGTGACAGAACTCCACCGCTTGTGCCGACACGGACCGGCGTATTGGGCTGGGTGACCCGGCGCGTTCGCGGGATGGAGGAGATTGCCGATCGAGAATGATTCGACTACTAGAGGTGTCGCTCTGAATACTTTAAGGCTTGGATGGTCGGCCGATGGGCGACATCAACTCGACTGCGGGTTACTACGTATAACGCTATGTATAGCACTGGGTGCTGTTGGCTGGAGCTGGGGAGCTGTGATGTTGGTACCGCCCGCGACCGGCCCCCCGCATGCTTCTCGTTCCCTTCGGCGTTATTCAATACTCTCCGTAACGCCCGGCCGGTCTAGCCCGATCGAGTATCGCGAAAGATGATCATCTGCTCACCGCGTGCGTTGCTCGAGTCGGCGGGGCTTCGTGGCAGCGGGACCGCCGGGTGAAACCGCCGGGTGAATAGGAGCGCGTGACCGTCCCTTCCTGCCTCGCCGGCTCCTCGTCGAGGCGTCGGCGAGGGCGCGGGGCGGCTTGGTTGAGCAGTGTGTCCGCTGCTTCCGATCCGTTCCGCCGGTGGCTGGCTTAACGGTAAACGGCATTCTAACCTGGACGGCGGTCCGGAGATTCACCGCGTCTTGGGTGGGCCGGAGCGTGCGGATTTCTTCGCCCGGACGCGGCCACCGGTCGATTACCCGGTTCTCGATCCGGCCTGGTGCCCGGACGTCAGGGCGCGACGACATCGTCCCGGCGTTGGATGCCGAATGTGTAAAAACTTTTGGGCGCAATAGCTGGACGCTGGCCGGGAACAGCCCACCTGTTCGGGGCCGGCGGCAGGGATCGTTTCTGGTCCGCCGTGGGCCTTCGCCGCGGGAGCGGATCTTCTTCGGCGCGGCCGTGATCCG
>NZ_CDWWXB010000109.1:7920-10883 GCF_977971855.1 Frankia sp. CoWAU3
CTCGGACGCGGTTCCGCCCGAACGCGGCTCGGCTCATGTGCGGCACTGTCGAGGCCGATGTGCGGCCCGGCCGAGAGGAGGGCCGGTGATCTCGCCGACCACCGTCAACCGGACAACGGCGGTTCCCGGGACGTGTTCGTCCCGGACCCATGAGGTGACGAACCAGCCTCCGCCCCTCGTGGGGCACGATGCGGCGGCCGATCCGGCGCTGCTGGCGGCCCTCGCGCGGGAGGGGGCCGGCTGGCATATGGACGATCTGCATCGACTCGGTCGGTTGGCCGGCAGCGAGGAGGCCGCCCGCCAGGCCGACGAGGCGAACAGGTTCCCGCCGCAACTGCGCACTCATGATCGTTACGGGTTTCGCGTTGACGAGGTGGACTTCCATCCCTCCTGGCATGCCCTGATGGAGGTCGCGGTACGGGAGGGCCTGGCCGGGGCGCCGTGGGCCGACCCGCGTCCCGGCGCCCATGTCGCCCGCGCCGCGGACATCCTGGTCTGGGGCACCGTCGAGCAGGGCCATCTGTGCCCGGTGTCGATGACCTACGCCGTGGTGCCGGCGCTGCGCGCCGCCCCGGAGCTCGCTGCCCGCTACGAACCGTTGCTGACCAGCCGCGTCTACGATCCGGGTCTGCGCCCACCCGAGGGCAAGGCCGGCCTGCTGGCGGGCATGGGCATGACGGAGAAGCAGGGTGGCTCGGACGTCCGTGCCAACACGACGACGGCGACGCCGGCGGGCGACGGGACCTATCGGCTGCGGGGGCACAAGTGGTTCACTAGCGCCCCGATGAACGACGTCTTCCTGGTCTTGGCCCAGGCCCCCGGTGGCCTGTCCTGCTTCTGGGTGCCACGGGTGCTTCCGGACGGCGTCCGCAACACCTTTCGCATCGCGCGGCTGAAGGACAAGCTCGGTAATCGCAGTAACGCCAGTGGCGAGCCGGAGTTCGATGACACGGTCGGTTGGCTGGTCGGCGAGGAGGGCGCAGGGGTCCGGGCCATCATCGAGATGGTGGCGATGACCCGGCTCGACTCCAGCCTCGGCTCGGCGGCGGGGATGCGTGAGGCCGTCATGGCGGCCGCCCACCACGTGCGTCACCGACGCGCGTTCGGGAGACCGCTCATCGATGCTCCGTTGATGCGCAATGTGCTCGCCGATCTCGCCCTGGAGTCCGAGGCCGCGACGACCCTGGTGCTCCGGGTGGCGGGCGCGGTCGACCGGGCGGCCCGTGGCGATCGTCAGGAACAGGCGTTCAGACGGTTGGCGATCGCCGTCGCGAAGTACTGGGTGTGCAAGCGTTCCCCGGCGCTGGCCGCCGAGGCGCTCGAATGCCTGGGGGGCAACGGCTACGTGGAGGAGTCCGGGATGCCGAGGCTCTACCGCGAGGCGCCGCTGAACGGCATCTGGGAGGGCTCGGGCAACGTCAACGCGCTCGACGTGCTGCGCGCGCTCACCCGGGAACCGGCCAGCCTCGCCGCCTTCGCCACGGAGATCGACGCGGCACGTGGCGCGGACCGCAGGCTGGACGCGGCTTGGGCCCGGTTGCGCGCTGTCCTGAACCGGTCCGAGGACGCGGAGTTCGCCGCCCGGCGCATCGTTGAGCGACTTGCCGTCGTCCTGCAGGGCTCCTTGCTGGTGCGCTACGCCCCGAGCGCCGTGGCCGACGCGTTCTGCGCCACGAGAGTCGCCGGTGAGGGGGGACTGGCCTTCGGCACCCTGCCCGATGCCGCTGATGTGCCAAATATTCTCGGCAGAATTCCACCGATGGGCGCCTGAGATGATTCGCTCGGTGTTTCCTGACCTTGGCGGATAGGTACTAGAAACTCTCCGTAATCAATGCTGCGCCATCGGGTGGGGGATGTGCCCCTAGGGTGGAGACTGACTGCGCCCTGGAGGGTTCCATGGTGTTCTTCTGCTTGGCTGTCGCCGGGCTGATATTGATCGCGGGTGCGCTCGGCCTGGTGCGGGGACGCGCGGAATGGGCGTGGATCCCCAACCGCCGTACGGCCGGCGCGGTTGCCGGTGCGGGATCCGCGGCGCTCGTCGCTTTCGGGCTGCTCGCATCTCGAGGAGTCGGGGTCGGCGACGGCAACGATCCGGACCTGCCCGTGAGCCAGGCTGTCCTGCCTGCACCGACTCCCCCATCACCGTCCACGCCAGCATCGCCACTTTCAGTGCTATCCGCGACGTCCGTCGAGCCCGGGTCCACGTTGCCCGCGGACACCGATGCGGATCGGGACCTGGCTGCGGACAGGGCCGCACGTCGTCCGGCGCCGTCCGATGACCGCGGCGGACCCCAGCAGTCGGGTCCTCCCACATGGGACACCTGGCCGCCATGGGCGTCGCCCGCGGACAGCCGGTCGTCGGGGACGTTGCAGCTGGGGACGTTGCCGGTGGAGACGCCGGTGGAGACGTCGCCGGTGGAGACGCCGGCGCTGCCGTCTGCTACGTCCTCGCCGGGGACATCGCAGCCGGGGACATCGCCGGCGGGGACATCGCCGCCGAGAACCCGGCCGACGGGAACCCCGCCGCCGGCGCATGGTCGGCCCGACACCCGCCCGGACGACCGGGAAACCGCCGGCGGTCGCGGAACCGCCGGTCAGAAGTCTGACGGGCGCGACCATGCCGGGTCCGACCGACATGCCGGGTCCGACCGACATGCCGGGTCCGACCGAGGAGCCGGGTCCGACCGACATGCCGGGTCCGACCGAGGAGCCGGGTCCGACCGAGGAGCCGAGAGCGCGGCCCCGACACCACGCGACGGCGGTCGCCCCTCACCCGGATCACCTGGATCGAGTGATACGGGTCGTGGCGCGGGGGCATCGCGGCAACCGAGGGAACCGGGGGATCGGTCCGTCTCCAGGCCGGCGAGTGGACCGTCGGCGAGCGGACCGTCGGCGAGCGCGGCGGAGTCGCCGTCCGCTCCGCCGCGCACGAACGAGGGCTCGCCCAGGGCGACCGGACAGCC
>NZ_CDWWXB010000109.1:11216-11745 GCF_977971855.1 Frankia sp. CoWAU3
GCCGGGCCGGCGGACGGATGATCGTTCTCGCTCAAGGTTGTCGGCTGCCGCACTTTTCCGGGTACACGGAGGGCGACACGACGTTCTGGTATTCGTCTCGTTACTTTCAGTGAGTTACGGTTCGGGTTCTCGTGCTGATGCTGAGACCTGGGGGCCCCGATGTCGGCGGTTGCGCCGATCATCGATCTGCTTGCGGTGATGGTGATGCTGATCGGTATCACAGGCATCCTGTGTGGGCGGGTCGGCTGGGCCGGAATTCTGGACCGGCGGCGAAGCGGCACGGTCGCGGGGGCTGGATTCACGGTCGCGGTCATCGCCTTCGGGCTCGCCGCGCCCGGCGGGCCCACCCCGGGCGACGTGCTGATCCAGGCCGATCGACCGTCGTCCGATCGGCTCGTCCGGGCCAGGGCTGATGACGATCGGGACGACGACCGGTGGGCGGGCCGCCGCGAGCAGAGCCGATCGTCCTTCCCCACCCGGTCCACCTACCCCGACCCCGTCCACCCCGTTCCCGGCATCCCGGGAACGG
>NZ_CDWWXB010000110.1:0-5259 GCF_977971855.1 Frankia sp. CoWAU3
CTGTGACGCCGGGCCCGACCACCCGGGCGGTCAGCCACGCCTGCAACCGACCCAGCCCACACCGGAAATCCTCACCTCAGCGGTGTAGCGTCCGGGTCCCGGGTGGCCGAGGGCATGTGTCCGCCCCGCCCCGCGCCGGAATCCAGATCTGCACGGATACGAACCGACGGCTGTCAAGCCTGACGACCGCTATTATTCATCGCCCGTGCCGGGTTCGAAGAGCCCCCACCAGCTGGCTGCAAGACGTGACGGAGACGCAACCATGCGCTCCGGAAACGGCACGGAGACCACCTTGCTAGACGGCACGAGGGCCCCGGATAGACTGAATCGCCCACGCCGTCCGCCCGTAGCGCCAGCTAGCCGACCAGCCGACGTGCGGATGGGCTTCCATCGCCGGACCCCCGTCGCCGGACGCGGCGCCCGGGAGCCCACTGACCAGGAACGGGGGGACGGGAACCAGTGGTCACCACCACGCTCACGACCAGGATTCCACGGTCGTGGGTGATCCCGACCCAGGAGGCCGGCAGCGGAAAGTCGGTCAACGACGCCACCTTCCGGATGCTGACGATCCTGCTCTTCTGCGAGATCTTTCTGCAACGGATCGCTTTCCCGGTGGGCGGTTCACAGGTCCAGGTAATCCTGCCGATCACCTATGTCTGCGCAGCCTTGATGCTGCGCCGCGGAGGTCTGACGTACAACTCCAGCCGGGTGACCACCTACCTCGTCGCGATGACGGCATGTTCGGCCTCGGCACTCGTCTGCTTCCTCCGTGAGAAGGACGACACGTCCTTCACCTCATTGCTGCTGCTGCTGGCGACGTACGTGCCGTTCGTCCTCGGCCTGCGCGGCGCGGACGCCCGCGCTCTCCTGCCCCGACTGCTGGACCGTTTTCTGATCATGATCACGGTACTCTCCGGTCTCGCGCTGTTCCAGTTCGCCATTCAGCTCGTCGGCGTTCCGTACACCGACGTCGTCAAGGACATCGTGCCGTCGCAGTTCCTGATGCATGGGTTCAACACGTCCTACCCCGTGCAGTACGGCTCGTCGTTGTACAAGTCGAACGCCTTCATCTGCCTCGAGGCGTCATTCTGCTCGCAGTTCCTCGGCTTCGGTATCGTGGTCTGCACACTGCGCAACGGCGGCTGGTGGCGCATGATCATGTTTGTGCTGGCCATCCTGAGCACCGTTTCCGGCACAGGTCTGCTCCTGCTGGCCTGCGCAGGCGTCCTGCTGGCCGTTCACAAGGGCGCCCGATTCGCGCTCACCGCCCTGCTCGGAGTGAGCCTCGTGGCACTGATCATCAGCTTCACCCCGGCGTCGAGCATCTTCGCCGCGCGTGCTACGGAGACATCCTCATCGACCTCCAGCGGCAGCCTGCGCTTCGTCCAGCCGTACCAGCGGACCTGGGACGCGCTCGGCAGCGACCCGATGACGGTGGCGTTCGGCTCGGGGCCCGGGTTCGCCGACCGGGACGCGGCCGCGTTCTTCTACCGCACCGGACTGCCGCTGAACTACGCCCTCCTGCCCAAACTGATCCTCGAGTACGGCGTCGTCGGGACCACCGCGTTCATCGGTCTGGTGGTGGCGATGTTCGTACGCGGCTCGCAGTCGTTCGTACTCTCCGGGTCGGTGTTGATCTTCTATAGCGTGCTGTCCGGAGGCCTGCTGGCCCCGGTTGTCACCGGGCTCGGCCTCCTGCTCGTCACCTGGTTCACGGTTACCCCCGAGGAGACCGTCAGGCTCCAGAGGGATCCGGGAGCGTCGTCACCGCGGATCCCACCGGCTCCCGCACCGGGCCGGTCCTTCGCCTCGATCTGACCCAGCGCGCAGCAGGCGCGCGACCGCACGCACCACAGCGCACGGATGGCGCCATCCGCACATACCGCCATCCCTGCCCGTGCTCCTCTCGCCTCATCTTGGCAGTTCCGGCCATCGCGATGGCCGGAACTGGGACCGGGCGCCGGGACCAGACCCAGGGACCGGAGATACGACAAGAAGCCGCGACAAGAAGCCGGTACAACGAAGGAGCCGGGCGGTCAGATTACGCTGACCGCCCGGCTCGTCATACCGGCGTTGCGACGCCTGGAATCCGGAACCTCGGCGGGGTCCCGGACCCTCGCGGCTACGGGCTCTCTAACGCTTGCCGGGGCGGGCGTAGCGGTCGGTGGCCTCCGAGTCCACGCCGCCGCCCCGCTTGCTCACCGCGGCCGAGTCCCCCACCGGAGAGTTGGAGGTGATGGTGTCGACCGACGAACGACGCTCCGGGGCCGCCGCGACGGCCCGGCGGATGCCGGTCCGGCCGTCGTGCACGACGCCCACGACTCGCTCGGCGAGCGCCGGCCAGTCCCGCGGCACCTGCTCAAGCTCCTTGAGGCTGGTTTCGGTGGAGGTGATGACCACGACGGCGTCGGCCTGGATGGCGGAGGCCGCGGTCATCGGCAGCTCGGCCAGCGCCGAGGTGACGAGGATAACGAGGTCGACGACCGGCGCCCGGTCGGCGAGGATCGGGGCGAGGCCACCGGGCCGGGCGGCCCGGGCCGGCGACACGCGGTTGTAGAGGATGTGCCCCCGCCCGGTGCCGGACGAGCGTGCCAGGCAGGTCGGCTCGTGCGCCCAGCGAGGCAGCTCCCCGGAGGTCGCCCGGGGCAGTCCCTCAAGAACTCCCCGCACCTCGGACGACGGCGAGGTGTCCAGGATCAGGACGACGCCCTGATCATCGGACCAGGCGGCGGCCACGGAGGCGACGAGATCGGCGGTCAGGTCCCCTCGCGACGCCGGGGTGAACGCGATCACCTTGCTTGTCGGGGACATCACCGCGGACATCGCCGAGACCAGGGTCTCGGCCGCGCTGGCGGTGGTCCGTCCCGGCTCCAGGACGGCGATCAGCGGCACGCCCAGGGTGTCGGATGGGTTGTGCGGGTCGAGGATGGTGGGCCGGCGCTGATACATGATCCAAATCGCCGCGATCGAACCGAGCAACCCGACGATCGCAGCGACCAGCGTGTTACGGAACAGGTTCGGCCCGCTCTGGCCTTCGGCGACGGGTGGCTCGGCTAGTTTGATCGACGCGCTCGCCAGCGCGGAGGCGGTACGGGCGGTGGCGATCTGCGTGTTGAGGTTCGCGATCTGCGTGTTGCGGACGGTGTTGTCGACGCTCCCGGCAATACCGGCTCCC
This sequence comes from Frankia sp. CoWAU3, assembly GCF_977971855.1. Classification (NCBI taxonomy): domain Bacteria; kingdom Bacillati; phylum Actinomycetota; class Actinomycetes; order Frankiales; family Frankiaceae; genus Frankia; species Frankia sp. CoWAU3. The sequence goes on from NZ_CDWWXB010000110.1 coordinate 3,176, forward strand.
TGGCCCGCAGCGGCCTGCTCCGCCACCAGCCCGTCACGCAGTTTGATCATGGCGCTGATATTCGCCTGGCTGTTGGGGCCATAGGTCGTCAAGAGCTTGCTGTAGGCATCCTCGGCCGACTTGACCAGCGCGTCCGCCGCCTGCTGGCTCGGGCCCGTCCCCTTGATGACGAAGAAGTAGCCCTCGTCGGACGGCGAGGTACTGAGCCGGGCGGCGACGTCCAGCTCGGGCAGCTTGAGTTCCTTCGCGATCTCCGCGACGGCCGCCGAGGACTGGGCGAACTGCGCCTGGGTCTGCACGAAGCGGGTCGCGTCGACCGAGTTGGCGCCGAGTGTACCCGAGTCCGTCGAGAGGAAGACCCGGGCACTCGACCGATAGGTCGCCGTCTGCGTCTTGGAGTAGGCGGCCGCCAGAGCCGCGAAGACGACCACGACGATGGCGACAACCAGCAGCCGTGGCTGGAGGATACGAAGCAGGGACGGGGCGGAGGGAGCCCGGCTGGTCTCGTTGCCCGCCTGCACGTTGCGACTCATGACGCACCCGCCACGGACTCAGAACGAGCGGACCGGGCCCGTACCCGGATCGGAGTGCCGGTGAGACGACGCAACGACTCCTCCAGCGGGACATGAAGCGAACTCAATGTGGCCCCCCACAGGAGCATCCGGCCCGTTTGCCGGACCACGGTCTAGATCTGTCTGACGGAACCGATTTGTGAGCATAGCCGATAGCGGATAGTAAACGGTCTATAGCTATGCCTGACGCCGCGCGGATGCTCAGGTGCCCCGCCCACCACGCCGCGATCCGGTTCCGCGACCAGGCCGGCGAGGGCCATGCTCCGGAGCGACATCCATACCCTCGACATCATCCACGGGATCCATTCGATGGTCAGATTCGCCAGCGTTCGACCGTCTCGACCGACGTGCGTCGCTCATCCCGGCCCGGCGCGGGCGCGGCAGCTCTCGTCCTCCCGGCCCCGCCGGGGCGGGGTCAGGCCCGGAGCCGCCCCGCGCCGCCCGCAGCGCGGCCTGCTCCGCGTCGTGCTCCCGAGCGAGTCGACGGAGCAGCACAAACCACACCGGCGCAATGGACCAGAAAGCAATGTTATAGCCGACGACCGCACCCCGCGCCTCCCCGACAAGCAACCCAATGATAGGAAAACCAAACAACATCGGCGCAAAGACCGCATTGACCCGAAATGTGATCTTGGCTTTTCCGAGCGCGTAGACCATGCAGGCCGGTCCGACCGGGACCGACGCGGCCAGATAGTGCAGAATCGACAGCCCCAGGATGTTCCTGACGCCGTCCCACGAGTCGCCCAACAACGCCTGGCCGTAACGTTCCGGAAGGAGGTAGAAGATCAGGCTCCACGCCGTGCCGATAGCGAGGACGAGGGCCGAGAGAGCGTAGGCGGCGCGCTCCCGGGCGTGGCGGGTCATGGAGGTCCGCTTGGAGAACTCCGGCAACGCGAAGCTCACGACCCCCACCCCGACCACCGTGGTCGGGCCGAGCAGCGTGCGCGCACCTTGCAGGGCGCCCACCGTCGCCAGCGAACCCACCGCTCCGATCACCAGCAGCGAGGTCTGCATCGCGCCCTGGACGGTGATGAACTCCGCCGCCAGGTAGGCGGAGTTCGACTTGTTCCTGCGGAGCCATCGAAGGGTCTCGCCGGGCGACGGCCAGAAGCCGGCCTGGGCTATCCCCAGCAGGGCCGCGACGAGAGCCGAGGCCCCCCAGGCGAGCAGCAGCGGCGGGGATGCGGTCACACCGCGGTGGATGAGCAGGAAGATCCCGAAAATCTGGACGACCGCCCAGACGGTGTCGTTGACGAAGGCGCCGAAGGGCTTCCCCATCGCGAAGAAGACATAGCGCCACGCATCCTGCAGCAGCAGGCCGGGCAGCACGAGGCCCATCGCCGACAACGACGACCCGACCGGGCCGCCGAGGAGCAGACCCGGGCCGACGAACGCGATTCCCACGGCCACACCGAAGACGAACGACGAGCCGGTGGTGGCGGTGGCCGCCGCCCGGAAGTCGCTCCGAGTGGCACCCGAGTAGAACATGCTCAGCGGCATGCAGCTTCCGGC